>QMVQ01000165.1 GCA_003661185.1 Candidatus Alkanophagales archaeon
AACATCGTAAAACCGAAAATTAACTAAAAAACTCTCCGAACGACGGCATCTTCGGCTTCAACAAGCCTTCAACAAATTCAAAAGCGTCCTCATAAATGTGCATGTTCGCCGCCAGTAACGTCAATTTCACGGACTCGAAGCCCGTCTTCGCGGCGACGAACTCCGCAAGCCTCGTGAACGCAAACTGGTTTGCGAGAGTCGCTCCGTAGGCGTCGTTAGAACGCATGAACAGCGTTATCCTCAGAGCTTCGGGGTCTTGCGGGTCTGCATGGAACACGTAGCCCCTTAAACACGCTGGATCTTCACTCAAAATGTCCCACGGTCTCGATATGACGATTGTGGCACGCCTCGTCCTCTTGTCCTTCCTAAGAAGTTCTATGGCGTGATAAAGCTGGTCTACAGGCTTTTTAAGCTCGAAGAATCCCATGTCGGCGGGCTCATACCTCGCCCTCGAAGCGTAGGTGTAGGCTTCGCCCTCTTCGTAGAGGATTTCGGATTCCGTCGCCGGCAAATTTGTCGTGCCGAGCACGTAACGCAACGCATATTCCTCCAGATATTTCCTTGTGAACGGCGCCTTATCGTCCTCCATGTCCTCCGACGGGCGCTCTATTTCTAAAAGAAGCCTGTGAGCGAACTTTGCCCGCCGCTTTCTCTCGAAAACCTCGCCCCACTCAGTCTCCGTCTGCAGTCCTTGTCGGTAAATGAGCTCAAGAGTCTCACGCCAGCCTGACGGCAGATGCTCCGTCTTTATTAACCCGCCGAGCCGCACCGCTTCTCTCTCACTTTTCCTAGTAGCGCCCCTCGCCTCCGCACTGCTGGTGACCTTTTCTACCTGCCGCTCGTTCCTGAGGTAGTAGTGGGCATTCACGAGATGGGCAGCGATGCTTCCTTTCTCGTAGCCGGTTTCCCTGCAAATAAGCTCCTGAAGCTCGCACAGCCCGTTGAGGTTCAGATTTAAGTAATTGAAAACGTCAACGCTCCTGAAAAAGCCGGTGACGTGCACTTCTTTCCGCTCTTCCCGTCTGCGTCCTCCGCCGTCCTCCTGCTCAACGGCGTCCGCGTCGGCAGCCTCCAAAACCTGCACGTAAATTTCCATGAGAGCGGGCGGAGTCCTGCTCAGCACGTCCCAAGGGCGGGCGACGCTCACGCAAAACCTCCTCGAATACGGCTTCCTCCTTATTAGTTCCACGCCTTTGCCTATCTGGTCTAAGGGTTTTCTGAAGCGGTCGGCATAAGTCTCTTCACGCTCGAAGACGCCGGTGACTCCTCCTATCCTCCAAACTTCGTTTGGCGTCTCTGCAAGAAGTGAGAAGTGGAAGGCGTGCGGCGAGCCTTCGGCGAGCGCCACTTCCGGTCGCTCCACCACGACGAGCAGGTCGTTGATAAATTTGACATTGCCCCGCTCCGACGCCGCTTCCACGCCCCTCACCAGTATCTCGTTGTTTGCCAGCGCGTAAGCCTCGGGTATATCCTTTGCATATATCAGCGACGCCATTCTACCGCCTCGCAGGCTTCTTTATACCCGTGATAATCTCCTTATCGAAGTCGAACACGGTCGCCTCGTCGTTGCCGTTGCATATTTTCAACTTTTTACTGCCGTCAACTTCTCCCACAACTGCTGCCCGCACATCAGCAGCCTCGAAAATCTCTATGCACTTCTCTGCGTCGTTTCCGCTCTCAGTCGAGAGTATGAAGCCGGTGCCCGGATACATTTTCAACCAATGTTCAAGCGGCACGCTCTCAGCCCTTGGAATCGCCCTGAGGTCAACGACGCCGCCGACGTCCGAGGTTTCGAGGAGCATGCCGATGCTTCCGATAGTTCCGGGGTTGCTGATGTCCTTTGCTGCGGTTGCGAGGCATTTCTCGCCGACCTCTGCCATGCAGAGCCGCTGCTTCCTCACCTCTGCGGCGGAGCGGAGCGTCGTGCTATCCCATGCGAGTGGGAACTTCGGGTAAATTCGTCCATGCACGTCGATGCCAACAACGAGGGCGTCGCCGGGCTTCGCTCCGTTCGAAAGCAGGACGCAACCTTTTTTCACTACGCCGACGATTGCGACGTCAAGAGAGTCGTAGGGCGTGTCAGGGTGCATGTGTCCGCCGACCATCGGCACGCCGAACTTCCGAACGCCGTCCCGCATGCCTCGGATGAGCTCGCCGCAAATGCCACGGCTCTGCGTCGCCGCCATGTTCACCATAGCCACCGGCACGCCGCCCATCGCCGCAATATCGTTCACGTTCACGAGCACCGCACAGTAACCTGCCCACCACGGGTCGGCGTCCAACAGCCGCCCCCAAATGCCATCTATTGCAAGCAGCACGTAACGCTCATCGTCGAGCTCGAGCACGGCGGCGTCGTCCCCAAAGCCCATCACCGTGCGCCCGCCAACATACTCGGCGTCCCCAAAAAGCCTTGCCACATCATATATCGGCTTCTTCCGCTGCACTCCCTCAAAATCCCGCAAGCTCTCAGCCAGACGCTCAAGGTCTATTTCATCCTCTTGCATCTCCTTTTCTATACAACATTCCTTCTCGCTTAAAAAATGATTCGCAGCTTCCCACCCGCAAAGCTTCGAGCCGCTAAGTTTAATTTACGAGCAATGCCAAAACAAAATCGAACTGAGGCGAAATTTAATGAAGTCGTCCTTACAGCTCGTTAGGGTCATGGGAATACCGGTGAAGTTGCATGTGACTTTTCTTATGGTCCTCCCCCTATTCGCGTGGCTCTTTGCGCAGCAACCCCGCCCCTTCGGCTTTGCTGAGATAAATGACGTTGCATTAAGGTATGCGGTTTCAACCGCCGCCACCATCCTGCTTTTCACCTCAGTCCTCTTGCACGAGCTTTCGCACTCCGCCGTCGCAATGAAATACGGAGCGAAGATAAACAGTATAGTCCTCTTCATTTTCGGCGGAATTGCGATGATGGAAGAGATTCCAAAGGAACCGAGGGAGGAGGCGAGGATTGCGTTCGCCGGTCCTGCGGCGAGTTTTGCGATTGGGGGCGTGTGCCTCGCCTTCTACCGCATTTTGGGCTTTGGCTCTTACTTGCCATTGGGGCTATTGATTTTAAGCGTTGGTTACCTGAACGTCGTGCTCGCAGCGTTCAATTTAATACCGGCGTTCCCGATGGACGGCGGACGCATCTTAAGAGCGATGCTTGCGAGGAAATACTCGTTTCTGGTGGCAACGAAGAAAGCAGCGCTCGTCGGCAAGGCTTTCGCCATCGCAATGGCGCTCGTTGGAATTTTGAACCCCTGGCTTATCATCATAGCTTTCATCATCTACGTCGGCGCTAGCGAGGAGGAAAGCGCCACGCTCATACACGCAGCGCTCGACGGCTTGAAGGTCAAGCACGTGATGCGCAGCGAAGCCTTAGAGGCGGTGCCACCGGAGCTCCCTCTTACGGAGCTTCTCGACCTTATGTTCTGGGGGCGGCGGCTTGGCTACCTTGTTGCTGACGATAGTGGCGTGCGGGGCTTTGTTTCGTTTGCCGACGTGAGCAAGGTGCCTGTGGAGCGTCGTCCGCACTTAAGAGTTCGAGATGTGATGACGCCGCTTCCTCGAATTTCTGAGGACGAAGACGCCATAAATGCGCTGAAAGAGATGCTGAAGCATAATACGAGCCTGCTTGCAGTTTTTGCTGATGGTACTTTTAAAGGCATAATACATAAGGCAGACATACTAAGATTTGTGGAGCTTGTGAGCGCCGCCGCCAGCGGCAGGAGGCATGCCGACGAGGTGTAGCGTGATGATATGCATAGCAGCGCTGTCCAAGGACATCAATTCTGAAATAGCACCGGAACTGGGCAAAAGCATATACTTCTTCATGCTCGACCCCGAAATGAACGATATGAAAATAACAAACAACACGAGCCTCGGCGCCGGCGGCGCCCTCCGCCCGAACATTTCAGACCTACGAACGGCGAGAATCCTCGTGCGCACGGGCGTGCGCATGCTCATCACTGGCGGCATCAGAAAAGGAGCGCTTGAAATCCTTACGAACGCCGGTGTCGTCGTCGTAATCGCAGAGGGGAGGATTAAGGAAATTTTAGGATGATGTTGCTGCTAATCCCAAGGAGGGCAGGGGAAGGGGTGGGAAAGTCTTTATATACTTGCGTTCTATGAATACGTGACGAGTCCGTGGGTATA
>QMVQ01000166.1 GCA_003661185.1 Candidatus Alkanophagales archaeon
ATTATCAGATAACCGAGCGCCAGCACGCTCAACGCCCTCGCACCGACGACGTACTCCGCACCGAACATTATCCTGAGCACCCAATCCGAAAACAGAGCCATCAGGAGAGCCGCCGGCAGAACTAACGAGAACACCCACTTCGTCACCGCACTGTACGCCGCTCTTAAATCCTCTATCGCACCCCTCGCATACAGCTCGGAAGCGACGGGCATGAAAATTGCGCCGAAAGAGCCGAGGAAAACTCTGAGCAGCCTCGCAGTCGGCAACGCCGCATTGTAAACGCCGACGTCGGAAGCGTCGCCAAAATAGCCGAGCATGAGCGTGTCCGTCCAGCCCATTATCAGCCCTGCTATCCCTGCAAAGATCAGAGGTAGAGAAAAAGAGAAAAGCTCTCTTCCCATCGGAGCCGCCCTCACCCCCGGACTCAAAACCGAAAACACTTTCCTTTCAAGGAAGTAAAGGGCAAGGAAAGGCATCAGCACGATTGCGAGAACCCAGCCCCACGCCGCCCCCGTGACTCCGAATCCCAACAGGATCAGGACGACAATCGCCACCAGCTTGGAAATGTTTTGAAACAAATCGTTTACGTAGACGCGGTACCGTAGGTCCTGAAAGCCGACAGTCACCGCAATCAAATCGCTTGCTAACACCCAAAATGGAACGCCGACCGAGAAAATCCTTAAAACTGGTGTCAGTCGAGGCTCGTGGAAGATGTTAACAGAAATCCAGTCCGCAAAGTAGAAAACGAGCACGGCTGAAATCAAACTTAAGGGCGCGCTTATCTTTAACGCCGAGATGATAGTCCCTTTTATCCTCTCCTTGTCTCTTCTTCCTTTATAGAAGGAGACGTAACGGACGATTCCCGACGGTAATCCAACAAGAGAAAGGGTAGCAGCGATGCTCATCGCCGCAAATCCGAGGCAGATCAGACCGTAATCCGAAGCTCCCAAAAACCTCGCTATGACCATTCGGGCGAGGTAGCCCAGCACCATTCCAATGAGCGTCCCTGTGAAGCCGACGCCCGCCCCCTTCGCAATCTTACGCAGCGAAGTGTCCAGATACGACTCTTCGTCCGGCATCTACTCTACCTTGTTGCGTCGTCTCTCTCCGATAAAAAAGGTGTCGAATCTGACAGGGGATGTATACAGCATCTAAGGACTTCAAGAGGAGCGCATGAAAACAAAAATGTAAAAGAAAGAGCGAAAATGATATTCGGGGGTTGAATTCCCCTTTTAGGGATAATTTTTAAATCGTGGAAGTTACGATATAAAATTGGTGATTGAAGATGAAAGTGGAAATTAAAAAGGTAGATTCCCAAGGAAGAGTCGTGTTGCCAATTTCATGGAGAAGCGGGAGGGGAAAAGAAGTGGTGGTGATAGAGCGGGAGGACCGATTAGAGATTTTTCCGAGGGATGTGGATTTGTCAAAATATATAGATTCGGTGGAGGTGGAAGTCACAAACTTTAGTGATTACCACGAGATGAGAGGGGAGTTGAGGAAAAAATGAGGTTCATAAGCCTTGGTGGCAGGAGACCACCCGGGTGGAGGAATGCTACCTTTCTCACCTCCGCTAAGTTTTTAAACGGACGTTCTAACATTACTTTAGAGCAGAGTCTTAAGGCGCTGTTAAAGGACGCTTCGAAGGCGATGATGCTCTTAACTGTGTGGACGGGAGCTGGCTCCTGCCCACAGGGCTGTCGTCAACCAGCCTGATGTGGGGGTCGATGATTGCTCGCACCACCTGCAAGCCACCGTCTTCAGACGGTGGTAATTGACATACGCACTATTAAAGCCCAAAAGAGAGCTGAATGAAAAAGAGCGGAGAATAAAGGAAGCGTCAAGAGAAATATTTGAGAGGGTGAACAGCGGAGAGGAAGTTGTAACAACAGTAGTGCACCTGAGTGAAGTTGCAAATGTATTGGAGGATGCTGCAAATCTTAGCTTCGCGATCTCTTTCATAAAAGACATCTTGCTCAGAAAGAACGTTATCGTTGAGAAAGTAGGTGCTAAGGACTACATAGAAGGCGTTTTGTTAGCAGAAGAAAAAAGAATTAGTATTAACGACGCACTCGCTTACATTTTAATGAGAAGGAAGGAAATAGACAAAATTTACACTTTTGACAAGCATTTTGAACACTTGAACGTTAAGGTAATTAAAAGATAAAACGCGTCTATAGACTCCCTTATTATAAACCATCAAGGCTCGTGGTGGTTTCTAACGCCGACGTTAAAGGGAGCAGGCGAGCCTTTTAAGACTTGCTCCGATGATATACGGACTTGCCGAGTTGAAAACGAGTCTGGGAATTCAAATTTATTAAAGAAGCCCCTTACGCCCGGTCGAGAACGGCTTGGAATGGATTTAGGGTACTAAGGATAAGGGATGGAATATTGTGCAACATCAAGAAGTCTCTGTGGGACAGAAAAATAGGAGCAAGAATTATGTGGAGAAGAAGCTAAGAAAGCTCGCAGATAAGCGAAGTTTAGCTGTTAAGAATGATATTGAGAGATTAAAAAAAAGAGCCCAAAAAGTTATTTTAAGCTCGGTGGCAAACCAGTATAACAAGGCGAAAACGAAGACGAGATATTAAAGCTTTAGAGCTGGGAGGGGGTGGAAAATGGAAGAGATATTTAAGATGTGGCGGGATTTTTCAAAAAGTAGAATAAAAATAACGGAGGAGCTTGTTAGAGACCTGATAGGGGTAGTAACCTCGTTTTCGGGGCGTATCTACGGCAAAAGGGGTGCGAAGAGGATAGTTCAGACGATAAAGGATGAGACGTGGTTAAGGTGACGATTCCCGGATATGTGTGCAGTATATCGGAGGAAGATAGAAGCAAGTTAGAGAAATTACTGTTCAAGTTTGGAAGAGCCTGCAGAAGAGCTTACTCATTAAAACAAAAAGGATACACGAAGGCGGAGATTGAAAAAATCCTGCATGAAGGAATAAATTTGAATTCAAGATATGTGAAGGATGCTTACCACTCTGTAAAAGACCTCCCGCCTCACGTCACCTTTGGGGGCTTAAGAATCAAAGATTGAGGGAGAAGGGGAAGATTTCGAAGGAAGAATACCGCAGGAGGAGGAACTCCATCGTTATATCCCGCGGAGACAAATCTAAAGGCGGCAACCTCAACATGCGGCTCGACTTGGAAAGGATGGAGCTTCGCATCAACACCGGCGAGGACAGAAGGTGGATATAGCCGAAAGTCTATATCCCTGAGAAGTATCTGAAGAAGTACGGTCATCTTCTCGACGGCTCCGCCCCCCACACACACCGTCGTGATAAAGCGGAGGGACAATGACGAAGGCTACGATGTCCGCATAACCGTGGAAGTTCCGACAGAACCGATGGAAGGGAAACGGGTGGTGGCTCTGGACGTGAACGCGGGACACCTCGATTTTGCCGTGATGGAAAAGGAAAGCTTTGAAGGCGTTTCCGTGGGAAGAGTGGAAGTCCACGAGACCGTGAGGAAGGGAAAGAGGGAGTACAGGATTCACGAGGCGGTTGATAAGATAGGGAACATCGCGTCGCATTACGATGCGGATGTCGTCGTTGGAAAGTTGAGCACGGGCGACTTCAAGTCGAAGAGTAAGAGGGCAAACCGTAAGGTGAAGAACATGCCTCAGCATAAGTTCAGGCGAGCGCTCAAGAAGTTGGAGAGAAGGGGAATAAAGGTCGTTGAGAAATCTGAAAAGAATGCCACGAAGGTTGGAAAGAAACTTTCCCCCCTCGTGGGCTTGGATGTTCACAAGTGCGCGGCGATAGCCTTCGGCATCAAAGTCATAAGCTCTGATCGCTTTAAGGAGCTTATGACGCTCCTCCTCGGAGCCTGAGGGGAAGGGCGAAAAGGAGGAAGCGGGCTAACTGCCCCGCTCAGGTCTGAGAGGAAGGATGAGGTTCTGGGCGGCGATGACCTCAAAGGGGGCTACTCGGCGATCCCTGGTAGCTGGGGGCTGTCCTTCGTGGACAGCTTGAAAGCCGGCTTACCATGCCTCCATGTGAAGGTATGTTAGGCTGCGGCGACCAGGGAATCAGATGAA
>QMVQ01000167.1 GCA_003661185.1 Candidatus Alkanophagales archaeon
ACATCAAACAGGAAGGAGTAAGAACCTCTCACGAGACAAGAAACTGAAGGCACTACCACCTGGGAAAAGAATTAGTGCATCTGGAAAAGTGTATTATGAATATCGTCAAAACAGAAGTGATTTGAGAGGAGGAATATGATGCGTGAGAGGTGATTGTTTTTATGGTGAGAGAAGAAGTGCGAGAAGTAAAAAGACAGGAAGCAAAAGAAGGAAAAGCAAGAAAGAAGGATATATGGTAGTGTTAGGTGGGAGAAACATGTTTCCTGGTGAAATCTTCCCAACAGAGAAGGATGCAAGACTTGCAATTGCCTATGCCATCAAAGGAGCAGATAACATCAACACAGCAATTAGATACACAAAGGCGGTAGTAAAGAAGGTGAATAAAGAGCCAACAGTGTCAAGAAAAATTTAGTAGAGGTGGTGTAAAGTGGTAGGAATTGATATTGATGCTGTTCTCGCAGATGAAGAGATTAGGAAGAAATTGAACGAAAAGGCAAGAAAGAGAGCAGAGGAGTGGGCAAAACATTTGAATTGGATTAGTGAGAACTACCGCAACTATCTCAAGAAGATTGCAAGAGGTGAAATCAAACTATGGTAAATTTGGAAGAAAAGGCAAGTCAGGGTTTGGGCATCATTTGGAATGCTACTTGCACAGGGACTAAAGAAACTGGAAGAGAGGAGGAAGGAGAAGCAGAGGCAAAAAGGGCAAAAGGAGAAGGAGGCAGAGGAGCGTAAAGAGAAAGAGAAGAAGGGCGGAGGAAAGAGAGGGAGGAAGCAGACATCCACATCAAAGTCAAAAAGAAGAAAGAAAGGGAGTGGAAAGAAGAAGCAAACTCAAAAGAATAAGGTATCAAAAAGGAAGGGAGGTAAGAAGAGAGGTGGGAACAAAAGAAGGAAAAAGAGGTGATGTTATGAGATGGCACTAAAATACCGTCCAACAACAGCCAAATACAGAGGCAAAACAAAAACTCTCTACATCTACTATGAGAGCAGAGATAGGGTGAGAGGTGGAAAGGTGAGGTGGAAGCCACATGTGAAGAGGGTGTATGTAAGCGGGACAGTGATAAGAGTGGAGAGAGGCACATTCACAAACAGGTATGGAAGGAGAGTGCATGGACTAAAGATTGTCTATGAAAATCCACGCAGAGCATTTATTGCAGAGAGGAGAGGAAAGAGATATAAGGTGAGGAGAGCCATAGTGGAAGTGACAAAGGTTGTGGAGTTGCCTGAAGATGCAAGGAATGTGAGAATTCACACAAGGAAGAGTGAAGTTGAGCCAACTTTGATGAATGTGCTGTGAGGAGAGGTGAGTAAATCGGTGCCAACAAAGAAAAGCAAAGACCTACTCGGCAAACTAATGAGCAAGATTGCAAAAGGCAAAAAACTGACAAAGAGGGAGCGTGAGTTACTGTCAGTTGCAATAGATGCATCAAAGAAGGCAAAGAGCGAAGGAGGAAAGAAGAGGAGTAGAAGGAAAAGGAAGATGAAGTGAGAAATGTCAAAAGTCAAAGAAACACCAAACAGGGTGGTAGTGCATGTTGGTGATTTGTGGAAGAAGTATCACAGAGCATCACCAAAGACAAGGAAGAGGTGGCAGTTCAGAATTAAAGATGTTGGCAGGACAAAGCATTCTGAACTAATCCTGTGCAAACCACCAAACAAGGACTGGCAAGTGTATGGATGGTCATTCTCAAAGAAGCAGGTGAGGAAAGGGAAGAGGAGTTTGCTGGTGCATGATGCAAAAGCATTTGAGATATTGCAAGAACTGAAAGAGAGTGGTGAGTTGAGAGGGTGGAAGTTGGTGTTCAGGAGTTAGAGTGAAAAACTCTTAAACACTCCATCTCTCCTCTCCTATCTTTCTTTCCACTTTTAGTGTTTTCTCTTTTTCTCTTTTGTTAAACTTTCCTTCAACATGCAAAGGTATAACCACATAACTTCTAACTTAAAAGTTATAACTTATGCACTCATCACTGCATAACTTGTAAGTGCATAACTTCCAAATGCATAAGTTCAAAGTTATAAGTGCGTAAGTGCATCACTTATAACTGCACCACTGCATAAGTTATGCACTCTCACTTCACACTCTCCTTCCAATTGTTCATATTCTCACATTCACACGATTTCCGCAATTGCTCACACTCCACAGAAGTTTCTGATGCTGAAAGAAGAGTTGCACTATGAGAAGGTTGTGTGCGAGAGGTGGAAATTTGACTGGACACCACCTCAAAAAATGCCCTTCAGACGCACAGAAACGGTGCTACAATCAAACGAACACTTGCTCCACGACTTTATACATTTGGAAGGTCGTTTTTGCCTCTCAAATCGCAAATTCTCGCAATTATATAAATAGTTTTCGCTTTCTGGAAAGAATGTGAGAGAGAAGAGATTGCGAGATTGTGGAAATTTCTCCTCACTGCAACTTTTCTTTCAGTTTGAGAAGGAATGCTCACAGCCATCTGGAAGTGCAGAATTTTGACTGGAGACCCCTCTGAAATTTCCCTTCTAACGCACAGAAACATACCTCTCGTCAAATGAAGAGGAGTGCCAAGTATTATTTATCGTGGAAGAGGAGTTTTGCCTCTCATACGCCAAATTTGATTTTGCATATAAAACTTTCCCTTCTCAATCTCAATTCTCGTCAGAGATTTTCGCATAATCTCTCCTACACACTCTCATTTTCAAAAACAGACAAATCTCCTTTCTCCTTTGATAACCCTCCTGAAGTTGATTTTCATCCTTCAAACACAATCCTCCTTTGAGATTTTCATTTTCTCTTATTTCTGCCTTCTCCTTTCACAAATCCAAAACCTCTCACGCTTCCAAAAGCGACCCCTGTTGAGAAAATCAACATCACAAATGAGATTAAACCCTTTTGGAAAAAATATTTTTATGTTCAGACCCTTTTGAAAATTGGAGGAAAAGAGTGGAGAAATGTGGGGGTGATGAAAAAATGGAAGAGGATGAGGAGGTGCTTATTGCATATGTCAGAGTGTCAAGAGCGGATGAGAACGCTCAAAATCAGATACAAGCAATCAAACGCTTCGTAGGTGAAGAGAGAGCAGAGAAAATCCGCTTCTTCGTTGATATTGGAGTGAGCGGGATTGTTGAGCCAGAAAAAAGAGAGGGATTTGGCGAAATGCTAAATTTCATTCATGCAGTTAGAACACTTCATCCAGATACAAGCATTCAACTGTTTGTCTATGAGGTATCAAGGCTTGGGAGAAACTTCCTTGAAACACTCAATCTCATTCACAAATTTGAGCATAAACTTGGTGTTCGCATATTGAGTGTGAGTGAGAAAGAACAGTTCATGAACATTCAGGATGCATCAATCAGAAATCTCATTCTCTCTATTCTTGCATGGGTTGCAGACAGAGAGAGGGAAGTATTGAGAGAGAGAACAAAGGAAGGAATGAGAAGAGCAAGAGCAGAAGGAAAGCATATCACTCGTCCAAGAATTGAACTAACACCAAAGCAGATAAAAAAGGTAAAGCAATATCAGAAATTGGGACTGAACCTTTCTGCTATTGCAAAATTACTTGGAGTGAGCTACCAAACACTTCGTAGGAGACTGATTGAGCTTGGAATGTATGAAGTGAGAAAGAGAGAAGGAGAGGAGGAGAAGGAAACTGAAGCAGAGTAACAGCAAATCATTCACTATGAATGAGAAACATACTCTCATTCCTTCCTTTCACATATTTGGAAACAGAACAAATGCATATCCTTCTCATTCTGATATGTCTCCTCTTATACTGAATGGAAATGATATGCAAACATTCATTTCGACATTCTCTTGTTAACATTCTGTTGATATTTGCATACATTCTCATTTGAATGTTCAGAAACAATATCTGAATAAACACTCTCTCATTCATTTGCATTTATTTGTTAACAGTTCTGAATGGAAGTGAGAGTGTTAGGTGAGAGTGGAAGTGGAGGTGGAGGTGGAGGTGATGAAAGTGGGGTGTGAGAATGGGGTGAGAAAGAGAAGGGGGATAGTAATAGGAGGGGGGTATATAGG
>QMVQ01000168.1 GCA_003661185.1 Candidatus Alkanophagales archaeon
AAGGTGGGGTCGTGGGTGAGATTGCCTTTGATGAAAGCGTGATTGTTAGCCATGACGGGTTCCTTCTCTTTGTTCTTCGCGGGCCTCTTTCAAGCGCAACACGCATTGCAACTCGTAGCGCCGGTGGCCGCCGGGGGTCTTGCCTGCAACGGGCAGATCACCCACCTCAGCCAATTGGCGAACTTGTTGTGTGGAGACATCGAGAAGCCGCGCAACCTGTGTAGGTGAGACGAGCAGGTCCCGAACTTTTTCTAACTCGAATTGAGATCGAGACATTCTTCCATTAACCCCTTTTGCTGCTTGGATTGCACTCCAACATATTAACATACCAGGCAGCAAAAGTTCATGTATAAACCTGCAGGCTTGGCTGCGGATTTCTGCAGCCGAATTTCAGTTTTCTGCAAATTGAGGAAAACGATCAAAAGATTCTGCTTTGTTTTCATTTATGTATGGCGAACAAACTGACAGCATTGCGAGAATGGGCAAGACGTGGCAAGATTATGGTGTGCGTTCAAGTAGACTCTGCAAGCAGTCAAGGGAGACGAAATGTCCACGCCCCTCCTGACCACCAAACTCTATATCCCCCTGTTCGACCAGAGTTGGTGCCGCGCCCGCGCTGGAGGATCGCACCGAGGGCTGGATTGCCGGATTGCAGATGGCAGCCCTCTCGATGCGAGGACGAGAGGACGTGTCGGGGTTCATCAGGGCCTTTACCGGAAGCCATCGTTTCGTCCTGGATTATCTGGTGGAGGAGGTCCTCGATCGGCAATCCCCTGGCATCCAGGAATTCCTGCTGCAAACATCCATCCTTGAGCGAATGACCGCCTCCCTGTGCGATGCTGTCACGGACCGCAATGACAGCCAGGCTATCCTGACCCAGTTGGAACAAGCCAACCTGTTCCTGGTTCCCCTGGACGACGAGCGGCGCTGGTATCGCTATCATCATCTCTTTGCCGATCTGCTGCGCGGCCGGTTGGAGCAGACCTGGCCCGACCAGGTGTCTGCCTTGCACCGCTGGGCCAGCAAGTGGTATGAGCAGAACGAGCTACTCGCTGACGCAGTGAGCCATGCCTTGGCGGCTGGCGATATCGAACGGGTAGCGCGCCTGGTCGAGGGGAACGCTATCGCAATTGTGCAACACGGAGAGTTGAGGAGCCTCATCAGGTGGCTGGACGCTCTGCCTGACGAGATAATTTGTTCCCACCCGTGGCTTTGTATCGCCTACGCATGGGTCTTGTCCTATACAAGTCACGTGGATGGTATCGGACCATTGCTCCAGGAGACTGAAAAGAGGCTAGATGAGATAGATGACCGCGCGAAGGGACGCCGTTCAGCGGGCAGGAGAATTGGAACTGCTGTAGTCTCATCACTACGAGACCTCATTTCACATCCTCCACCCATTTGGCGGGGGATGTTTTGTTTTCATACGGGTATCGTTTATCCGCAATCACCCACCCCAATCACCTATTTTGGGGATGACAGATCACCCAGTTGATTGCTATAATATGTGCAAAGTAAAGTTGATAAAAGGAGGGTGAAATGTTTAGCTATGCCGATTACCTGTATGAAGCCGAGCGTCGCAAGACCGAGATAGCCCAAGCGGAACAGCACCGTCTGAGTTTGCAGGTTGCAAAGCGCGATTCGCTACTCTTGCAAAGAATCCGGCCTCTGCTGGCTCGCCTCGGCGAGTTGCTGGTCACGTGGGGGCACCGTCTGCAGACTCGTTATGCAACTGAAAGCAGCGCGTTGCAGATTTGTGAGCGTTCAACCAGAGCCTGAACAAGGAGCACACATGATAGCCCACAAGCGCAAATTAGACCAATCAGCAGTTTACCACATCAGAGTAAAAGGGCTTCTCGGCGCAAAGTGGTCGGACTGGTTCGACGGCTTTACCATCACCCCGCAGGCGGACGACGAAACCCTGCTGGCCGGCCCGGTACCCGACCAAGCCGCCTTGCATGGTCTACTGGCCAAGATACGTGATTTGGGGTTGCCTTTATTGTCTGTAAAACGGGTGGAGGCCGCTTCGGGCGAAGCCGAAGCGGCTTCGCTAACAGAAGAATAATCGCCCCCCTACAACTCTGGTCAATGAGCGCGTAGTAACAATGGGCGTTCTTGATAGAAAACTTTATATTGATGACTCCACTGAAAAAACTCTAGAATCCATAAGCCAGATCAGGCTGAAAAATGTTCAGCGAGCGCAAAAAACTTCGCAATTGAGCCAAAAAAGAAGAAAAAAGAGAAGCAGCAGGCACTTGCTGGTCGCATCTTGGCTCTTTTTTGTTTGTTTTTTCTGCTTTCTCGCTCTCTCTTTGAGCAACTTTATAACGATGTATCTGCCGCACGTTGCTCATAGTGGCTGATCCGACCACGACCATGCTGACGCGAGGTTGACCGCGTACGGGTACCTTACCATTTCCAAAAGGATGTTTGACTGACCTGACCGTCGCTTCCACGGCAGCTCGCAGGTTCTGCCCGCTGGCACGCGCATCGGCACTCCGCTGGCGACGCAAGGCTAAATCGAGTTCCTGTTGAGAAAAACGCAACACGCGTGCGGGCGTCCGCTCGAGCGGGTGGGTTGGGCATTGGTCGCAGAAAGGACAAGTCTCGCAGTCAGAAGCATCGAAAGAAGCTCGATACCGGTCATCTTTGCGCCCTGACTCGACCGTCACACTTTGTTCGTGGGGACAGGTCACGGTTTGCGGCTGACCGTCATCGTTGGTTTCCCAATCGAAATCCTCGAGCCCCAATTTCTCTTCGGATGGCTTGCGCCCTCGAATAGCGCTCTGGATTTGCTCGACTCGCTGCTCTCGCATAGTCTCGTCCACTTTTGGACTGTTGTAGCCGCCGTCGTTATACATCTGTTTTACGTCAGTGCGCTCTTTGAGACCCGGCAATGCTTCGTCCAGCATCGCAGCGTCGTCGGTGTTATTCGGTTCCGTTTGCACCTTGACAATCAATTGAAAGTCATTCTCGGGATTGCAGGTTTCAGTCACATTGGTCACGTAGCCGCGGTGCTTTTCCCCCCGCTTCTGACGGTAAGTGGCTTCCCAGTCGTCCGGGGATTGCATACTACTGGCACTCAATTCCTGCCCCTCTCTGGGACGTAGTGTGGATTCATCGACGACGAAATGTTCTTGGAACACGCGTTGTAGCACCCGATAGGTCGATTCTTCGCCGTAGCGAGAAACCAACTCCCCTACCAAACGGTGCATCAGTTCACCGATGCGTCGAAGATGCTCATCTATGTCTTCTCCTTTGAGATGGTAGATGTATTGCCCAGAACTCCCTTTCAGATAGGGCTCGAACTCTTTCGCGTAACGCTGCCGGTCTGTCTCATCCAGCATACGATGCGTGCGTTGTAGTACCTCGACCAACAACTGTACGCGGGTCGTCTCGCGGATGTTGCTGGCAATCATTGTACTGTCCATACGCAGCTTGTCCGTATTCAATTTGAACGCGGCGATCTGCTCGTCGGTTATTTGCTCAAAGATTTGCTCGAATAGATTTTCTCCGGTTTCCTGCATATGTTTTGTGACTCGCTTGCGAAAGTTGTACATCGTGCGGAGTTCAAAATGTCCTTCGCTCAAATCACGATAGCCCAAAGCATAGCGTACTTGAACATCGTAACAGAAGTGATCGTACATTTCCTCGTCGCTCCAGCCAAAGCCAGCCTTGAGTATTTCCAATCCTGCCAAGACATTAACTGGAATGTTAGGACGAGAAGGCTCGTCGGAATAGAGCTCGGCAAAACGGCTTTCGTCTAGTCGAACAAAGACTTCGCGGTAGAAAACGCCTGCCCACGATTCTTCTAGCCGGTTCTGTAACTTTTCCGGCAGAGAATTGATGCTGCTGAACATTGGCATTTGCAGGTGTTGGTCGTTTGGTACAAACATTTAGCGCTCCTTACGATGTCCGTGGCATTTGCACCATTTTACCATATCCGCATGAAGTTGTACATGCCTCCCTTTTTTCAGGGGAGTCATT
>QMVQ01000169.1 GCA_003661185.1 Candidatus Alkanophagales archaeon
AATATCCTATAGCAAACCTTGCTTCCTTTGACTTTTTGAGTTGGTCTTTTATGACTTGTATTAACTCCCTCCCAGGGCTGTTGTCTATTATGTTTGGAGCTATTTCATTATTCTTCATAATTTACACCTCTTAAGAGCGGGGTTTGGGATTTTGGACAACGACTGTTATACGATATTTGGATTTACATTTATTATTTTTTGTTAGTGTGCTGGTTAGACATAATTTCAGCCTTGGTTGCAGCGTTGCTTGTCTTGCATTATCTGCATGCGCATTCTGCACGTTAATTTCATTATCTTGGAAGCTTGCTTTCAAGCGTCGCCACAACGTCGTCGCCGACTTTTGGGAAGAGGATTTTCGGCTTTTTGAGCTTCTGTCCTATCTTTATTTCGACGAGCGCCTCATCAAGCGGCGCAGCATGCACGTCGCCTTCCATGCCGAGGAACTCCCAGACTTTCTCCATTTTACTCGGCATTACAGGCTCTAAGAAAATGGCAGTTGCCTTTATGATTTGAAGAACACTTCTCACGACGCTCTTGCCCTTTCGCACGTCTTCATCACCGCTTTTTACCAAATGCCACGGCTCGCTCTGCTGGAAGATAGTGTTTCCGAGACCTGCGAGATTCATCGCTGAGTCCACAAGCTTCTTGAACTCATACTCTTCCAGAGCTTCTAAAATCGCCTCCTTTGTGTTCTTTATCGCTGTAAAAACGTCTTCTGAAATTTCACCGTCAGGAACCGCTCCGAAGTTCCTATAAGCGAACGAAATAACCCTGTGTATTAAATTCCCAAGGATTGCCGCAAGCTCATTATTCACACGTTCTTGGAAAACGCGCCATGAAAAATCCAATTCTTTGGTATGGGAGGTGTATGCTACGAGATAATAGCGGAGCGTGTCCGCATCGAACTTCTCTAAGAATTCTTTCGTCCAAACGACGTTACCTCTCGTCTTTGATAGTGGCTTGCCATTAATCGTGACCATGCCGGAGGCAACGACGGCATCCGGCGTTGAATACCCGGCGCCTTTCAACATCGCTGGCCAGAAAATGCAGTGGTGGTATATAATGTCGGCGCCTATGAAATGGATGATAGCACCGTCACCCTTCCAGAAAGCTCGCCAGTCGAGATTTCGCATTGCTGAAAGCTCCTCAGTGAATGAGATGTAGCCGATCGGGGCGTCAACCCAGACGTAAACGACGAGGTCGTCACGCCCCGGAAACTTCACGCCCCAATCTAAATTTCGGGTGATGCACCAGTCCCTAAGCTCCCGCCTGACCCATTCTCGTGCGTAATTTCTGGCGTTGTCCGTGCCGTCGAGCGTTTCCAAAAATCCCATGAGGAAATCCTTGAACGCTGAGAGTTTGAAGAAGAAGTGCTCTTGCTCTCTGAACTCCGCCTTCGAGCCGCAGACTTTGCAGACTGGCTCTTTTATCTCGCCGGGCTCGAGATGACGTCCACAGCCTTGGTCGCACTCGTCACCACGAGCGGCAGCGCCGCAATACGGGCAAACGCCCTCAACATATCTATCGGGAAGAAATCTGTCGCAACGAGAGCAGAACGCCAACTTTATACTCCTCGGGTAAACGTAGCCGTTTTTTATCAAAGCTTTAACAATCTCCTGCGTCCTTTTGTGGTTGGTTTCTGCGTCGGTGCTGCCGTAGTGGTCAAAGCTTATGTCAAGCTGCTCGAAGATTTCTTTGAAGTGTTTGTGGTATTCTTCGACAAGTCTCTTCGGCGAAACGCCACGAGCCTCCGCACTTAACACAATGGGCGTGCCATGAGTGTCAGAGCCGCATATGAAGGTTACGTCGTGCCCAAGCTTCCTGAGCACCCGCACGTAAACGTCCGCAGGCACGTAGGTGCGAAGATGTCCGATGTGACACTCACCGTTTACGTAGGGCAGCCCGCATGTCACCAGCATCGGACGCTCAGGTGTTCTGATGTTCGGTTTCATGCCAGTCCCTCGTAGCGTATTTGCGCTTCTTATTTAAAAGCGTCAATGTCGCAGCGGCGTAGAACCCTCCAAAGTCCCAGTGTGTCAAAATTGGCTTCTGCTCCAAAGCCGACGCAGAGTGCCCTTAAGTCTCCGCCCCCCTTTTCAAAAATCAGGGACTTCTCTACGTCGAGAACCAGCATTCCCCCCTCACGCCCAGCGAAAATCGTCATTTATCCGCGGCTCCAAACTCCCCCCTTTTAAATTAGTAAGGGGAAAGCTTCAGCTCGTCAGGACCTATCAATTGCCTCTTTGTTGCTTTCTCCTTGATAACATTCTACCTGTTTAACGAGGTGATAACCGAACAAGCGATCCGACGATGAGCTAAAAACACGCTCGCCCCGCAAGGCAAACAAGAGCGGCAAACAAAACAAATGGCTAATTCGCATCATCGGGTTTAGCTTTACACTTATGCTCGCCGGTCTTGACGTAATGCTCGAAGTGTTCGAGCCATTCTGGGTTTTGCTGTGGAGCATTCTGGACGAACTCTACGAACTTCGTGAGACGCTCCAATGTTTCCGGATGGACGTTATGCTCGATTCGGCAAGCATCCCGCTCTGCAATCTCGCACTCGACGCCGAGAATCCTTAAAAAGCTCGCAATAGTCTCATGCCTCTTCTGAACAGCTCTCGCAATCCTTTCGCCTTCAGCGGTGAGCGTGAAGCCCCGGTACTTTTCGTGGACGAGAAGCCCTTTCTCGCTCAACTTCTTCACCATCTCGGTCACCGTCGGCGGGCGGACGTTCAGACGCTCTGCAATCTCGATAATCCTCGCATACCCTTTTTTGCTTATCAGGTCATAGATTGCCTCGAGGTAGTCCTCAGCCCGTTCGGTTGCTTTCTCTTCCATTTTATTTAGTTTGTTATCAATTTGCTTAAGAGTTGCTCTTAGGGGTGACACCGCCCAAAGCCCCCCGCCGCAGATGCGGAAGAATGGCGACTGCGACGAGCGAAAGCCAGACCTCCGGTCTAATTTCGGCGAGCAACGAGAACTCTTCTAACTCACCAAGCGCATACATGAGAGCGTCGGCGCCGGCAATGAGGATGTAGAGAAGCCCGAAGACCAGAGCGAGCGCAACACCGACGATGACAAACGAGATGCCAACCTCCTGCCCATCGAAAAGCTCCTTGGCGCCTAAGAAGAAAGTCGCTGCGATGACGAGCAAGCAGAGACCGCCGAAGACGTCCGCTGGCATTCTTTCTGAAAAACCTGCGACGTTCGCCACTTCGAGCATGCCGAGCGTTGCGTAGAGCGTCCCAAGGACAGCGGCGTAAACCCCCATGCCGATTGGATTTCCAATCTGCATTCTCACAACTACCCCCTCCTAAACAAAAAGAGAACCAATGCCGATGATGACCGCTGCAACGACGTATGCGAGAATCAGCTCGTAGGCGACGAGGAAAAGCGTCCACTTCCAAGAGCCGGTTTCGGTTTTGACGATGCCAAAGGTTGCAAGGCACGGCAAGTATATCAATGTGAACGCCATGAACGCAAACGCCGTGACAGGGGTCATGTGCGCAGCAACCGCAGTCGCAATCCCCTCCTCGCCGGCGACGCCGTATAGAATGCCAAAGGTTTCGACCACGATTTCCTTGGCGAGGAAACCAAAAAGAAGGGCGACTGCGCATTTCCAATCGAAGCCGAGCGGTCTTAGCAATGGCTCAAGCGCATGCCCAAGCATGCCTGCATACGTCACTTCGAGCGGCGCGCCCCACGGGAACGATGCCAACGCCCAAAGGACGATCGCGCCCGCAAACAAGATGGTTGCCGCCTTCTTCAGGAACACGACAGCACGCTGCCACGTTTTAAGGAGGACGCCACGAAGCGTCGGTCGTAGATACGGCGGGAGTTCGAGGATGAAGGGTGCAGGTTTACCTCTGAGCTGTGGGATGGTTTTTCTAAAGAGCAACGCCATGAGGATGGCAAGAGCGATGCCCAGCACATACATGGAGAAGACAGCGGCACCGGCGTAGGCGCCGAAGAATGCG
>QMVQ01000170.1 GCA_003661185.1 Candidatus Alkanophagales archaeon
GAGCCCGGCACGCAAATGTCCCTGCCCTACGGCGAGCGGATTATAGTAAAGGAGGGTGAGGAAATAAAACCCGTAGAGATAGGAGCGCTTGTAGATCGCTGCATTTCAAAATACGGCTGTTTAAAGTTTGGTGGCGGTGATGCCGAGGTTTGTGAGCTGCCTCTCGACGTGAACATCCTCGTTCCGAGCTTAGACGCCAACGGGAAAATCCGCTGGAAGAGAGTTCTGGCATGCATAAGGCACAAAGCCCCCCAGCGGCTGTTAAAGGTGAGAACAGCATCCGGCAGGGAGATAATCGCCACTGATTACCACTCCTTCGTAATCAAAGAGGAAAACAAAATTGTCCCAGTAAGGGGAAGCGAGCTCAGACTCGGGGACAGGATTCCCGTAGTGAAATTCTTGCCCGTGAGCAGTATTGAGACCTTGAATTTTGAGGGTCGCAAGGTTAAGCTTGACTACGATTTGGGGCGCGCCTTAGGAGCATACTTCAGCAGCGGCAATGCAACGGCAGCAGCGCCCAAGCTTGATTGGGAGTCTAAGATGCTGCAAAGACTTACAGGCAGGAACAGATTGCCAAATTTTGTGTATAACGCAAATGAAGAATTTGTAAGAGGCTTGTTGCATGAGTATTTTGATGTGAGCGGCGAGGTTGAGCTGCGTTTGCGCTCAAAGGAGCTGGCGGACGGATTTGCACTACTCCTCACGAGGTTTGGGATTTTCTCCACGAAGAGGCGTGAGGGTAGTCAGTATGTATTGAGGATTCCAGAAGCGGCAGCCTCGCTGGCGGCGGCGGCAGACGGCGGCAACAACGACGACGGGGACGCAGAGGACGTTGTCTGGGATGAAATAGTGGAGCTTTGCGAGGTTAAGTGTGGCGACGAGCACGTTTACGATGTCTCAGTCGAGGGTTTCGAGACGTTCATGACGTTCGAGGGCATAATCACGCACAACACGATGCGGACGTTCCACTATGCGGGGGTCGGAGCGATATATGTGACGCTGGGCTTGCCGCGCATTATAGAAATCGTGGATGCGAGGAAAAACCCCTCAACGCCGGTGATGACGGTCTATCTTGAGGACAAATACGCGCACGACAAGAATAAGGCGGAGGGGCTCGCCATGGAGATTGAGGAGACGAGAGTCTCGCACATAGCAGAGGTTAGGGCTGACGTGGACCGGATGCTCGTCGTTGTGCGGCTGAAGGAAGAGATGCTTGAAAAGAAGCGGATAACCGTGGAAGATGCGATTGCAAAGATTGAGGAAGGACTTTCAAAGAAGGGGTTTGAATTAGAATTTATTGAGGAAGAGAAGTGCATATTGGTGCATTTGGGTGAGAAATCGTATCGCAAGCTCCTGCGGCTCGAAGAAGAAATAGCAAACATCCTCGTCAAAGGTATAGAGGGCATAAAAAGGGTCATCATACGGATGGATGAAAAGAGTCGGGAATACGTGCTTTATACCGAGGGGTCCGCCCTGAAGAAGGTCATGCAGATTGAAGGTATCGACTACCGGAGGACGACGACGAACAACGTCCATGAAATAGCTGAAGTCCTCGGCATAGAGGCTGCACGCAACGCAATAATCGAAGAGATGATAAACACGCTTGAGGAACAAGGGTTGAACGTGGACGTGCGGCACATCATGCTCGTTGCGGACATGATGACCGTGGACGGCGAGATCAAGCAGATAGGACGGCACGGCGTCGCTGGCGAGAAGGCATCCGTGCTCTCAAGGGCAGCGTTCGAGGTCACGGTAAACCATCTGCTCGACGCTGCGATGTATGGGTATGTTGATGAGCTCCGTGGCGTCACCGAAAACGTAATCGTCGGGCAGCCGATAAGGCTTGGGACCGGCGATGTGGAGCTTGTTGCGAAAAGGTTTGACCAATTGATGAAGGAGCTGAAAAAAGCTAAGGCGTAAGGGGAGAGAGCATGCTTGATGTGAACAGGGAGTTGCAGATTGCAATACGGACGGGGACCGTGCTCATGGGGACGAAACAGACGCTGAAGGCGCTGGAAAGCGGGAAAGGGAAGCTCGTGATATATGCGGCGAACTGCCCCGTAGAAGTAAAAGAGAAAATGAAAGCTTTTCAAGAAATCGCTTATGAATATCCCGGGACGAACATGGAGCTCGGACGGGCGTGCGGCAAGCCTTTCTCAGTAGCGGCACTCTGTGTCATCGATAGCGGGGAGTCTGAAATCCTGCATTTGAAACGTGAAAGCGAGTAAGTCCCGCTCCTGCGATTCCATGGCTGCAAAAGCTTTATAAATAATAAATGAGGAGAAGGAGGCAGAGGACGGTGAGTGGGGGCAGGGAAGGTGCGTATGCATGAATTTAAGGCTTGATACTGACAAAATAAGATATATAAGCCTATTTGAGAGCCTGACTGGTGCTACCGTTAAAGACTGTGTCATCGACGAGGATGGCAACAAGCTGATAATGGTGGTCAAGCAAGGGCACATGGGACTCGCCATCGGGCGGCGGGGGTGCAATATCAACAAGGTGAGACGCCTCTTAGGCAAAGAGATAGAGGTCGTCGAGCATTCTCCTGACGTTCGTGAGTTTCTCGAAAATCTCCTTCGTCCGATTTGTGTGAAGAACGTGCAGATTTTCGACAGGAACAACAAGAAATGGGCTTACGTCGAGGTGCTGGCGAGGGACAAAGCCATCGCCATCGGGAAGAACGGGCGAAATATCCGGAAGATAAAGCTTTTAATGCAGCGGAACTTAGGAATTGATAACGTGATAATAAAGTGAGGGGAATGAGCTACGGGCTATATGCGGTAAGGAAGCTGAAAAAGGACCGGAGGAGGTGGAAGAAGAAGGATAAGGACTACGTGCGGCGCCTGTTCCGCCTGAAGCAGAAGCACGACCCCCTCGAAGGCTCGCACATGGCGAGGGGTATCGTCCTTGAAAAAGTGGGCATTGAGGCAAAACAGCCATGCTCCGGCATACGGAAATGCGTCCGCGTCCAGCTCATCAAGAACGGCAAGCAGATTACAGCCTTCGCCCCCGGCGACGGCGCCATCAAGTTCATCGACGAGCACGACGAGGTTCTCGTGGAGGGCATCGGCGGACGTAAAGGACGTTCGATGGGAGACATCCCCGGCGTCCGCTACCGAGTAATTGCGGTGAACGACGTTTCGCTGAAAGAATTGGTCAAGGGTAAGAAGGAGAAACCGATAAGGTGAGACTGAGGAGAGAGGCGAACTGGACTGGGCTGAAATTTGAACTGGGGAGCCGCAATGCCGCAGAATTTGATATTTAGGAAGTGGGACCCCACAGAGGTTGATATTAAGGACATAGCGCTGCACCGCTACATCGCTCTGGAGCCGAAGTCCGCACTCCATACCGGCGGACGTCACGCAAAGAAGCCGTTTGCGAAGGCGGAGGTCTGCATCGTCGAGCGGCTGATAAACAAGATGATGCGCTCTGGGAAGAACACGGGCAAGAAGCTCAAAGCTTACAACATCGTCAAAGACGCCTTCGACATCATCTACGAGCGGACAAAAGAAAATCCCCTACAATTGCTTGTGGATGCCATCATGAACGCAGGACCAAGGGAAGAGACCGTCCGCCTCAAATATGGCGGCATTGCAGTCCCGAAAGCGGTTGACACGTCAACGCAGCGTCGAGTCGACCAAGCTCTGATGTTCATAGCCAAAGGCGCGCAGAGAGCAGCATTCAAGAGTGGGCGCAGCATAGAGGAGTGCCTCGCAGAAGAAATAATTTCGGCAGCGAAAAACAGAAAGTGCTTCTCCATAAGTCAGAAGGAAGAGAAAGAACGAATAGCAAAGGGCGCCAGGTAACTCTTGACCATCTCGAGCGAGCCCGAAACTGCTAAGGGGCTAAGTGGCGGAGAATGTTGCCTACAAGGGATGCCTTTTCTCATCATTAGAGTTTCATCATTAGAGGTTTTAAATAATTAAAGATTAAATACTGCTTGGTGGTGGGAATGGC
>QMVQ01000171.1 GCA_003661185.1 Candidatus Alkanophagales archaeon
CGACGCCGACATCGTCATCGAACTTTTAGAGAGAATTGCGAGGCGGGAGGGCATTGGTGACGTCCTTGCCGATGGCGTGAAGGCAGCAGCGACGACGCTCAACGCAGAAAAGCATGCAATGCACGTCGGTGGTCTCGAAATTCCGGGCTACGAGCCGAGGGCGCTGGAGGGGTATGCATTGTCCCTTGTGACTTCGAGTCGTGGCGCCGACGCAGTTTCTTCCATGATGATGCTCGTGGATGCGGGACTGAGCACGCCGTTCGTCCAAGACGTGCGCATGCATGCTTCGGCGGATGCAAAAACTTCGCTGCTGAAGGAGCTCGAGGACTGGATGCAGGTTTTTGACTCTTTAATTCTCTGCAAGTTTTTCGGACTGAGTTTGAAGCTTGAGCAGCTTACCAGGCTGATTAAGATAGCTACGGGCTTGGAATTCTCTTGGAACGAGTTGAAGCTCATCGGCGAACGCATCTGGAATCTGCAACGCCTTTACAATTTGCGGGAGGTGGCTGCTGCCACCACCACGACGAACGTCGCAGCCGACGCTGCCGCTACGGCGCTGCCAGAAAGATTTTTTGAGGAGCCTTTGCGGAGCGGCGTCGCCGTCGGCAAGGTTTTAAGACATGGAGAGCTCAAAGAGAATCTTAAAGAGTATTACGAGCTGCGAGGCTGGAAAGAGAACGGTGTGCCGAGCGCCGAGAGGTTGAGAGAGTTGGGGCTGGGGTGTGAAGATGAAGCTTTACATAATATCAAATCCTGAGAAGTGTTCCGGTTGTAGGATTTGTGAGCTTGTGTGCGCTTTGAAGAATGAGGGCGTGAGCAGCCCTAAGAAGGCAAGGATTCGTGTCGTGCGTGTCTTTCCGGGGTTTGATGTTGCGGTGGCGTGCCGTTTTTGCGAGGAGCCGCCGTGCGTGCACATGTGTCCGAGGTCGGCGTTGAGCGTCGGCGAAAACGGCATAATAAAGGTTGATAAGGAGAAATGCGACGGTTGTGGGATTTGCGTCGAAGCTTGCGAGTTCGGCGCCATCACGTTGCATCCCGACAACAAACTGCCAATCTCCTGCGACCTCTGCGGCGGCGAGCCTGAATGTGTTAAATACTGTCCGGAGTGCGCCTTAGAAATAACGTCCGCCGAGACCATCGCAAAAAGAGCGAGGATGATTAGTTTCAAGAGATATCTGGAATCATTTCCGTAAAATTAATCTTCTTTCGGTGCGATATCCAAGTGGGTGGGCGTTTTGTCAGAAAATTCGATACTTGAGCATTCGGTGGTTCATGAGTATCTGAAGAAAAAAGTGGGCGAGGAGGGAATAGTGGTAATAAAGAGTTTTCTTGGCAAGGAGGAGACAACAGATGAAGAGATAGCAAAGATTACAGGCTTGAAACTCAATATAGTACGCCGAATTCTTTACATCTTGTATGAGAGCAGGATTGCCGAATATAAGCGGCTGAAGGACAAGGAAAGCGGCTGGATGACCTATCTCTGGAGCATAAACCCCAAGAACATCGAAGCTGCGATAGAAAACGAGGCGAAGAGGCTCATACGCAACTTAGAAGCTCGTCTGGAGTTCGAGCGGGAGAACATGTTCTACGTATGCTCTTGTGGCGACACGAAAGTCAGCTTCTGGCAGGCTTTAGAGCAGAACTTCAAATGTGGAGCTTGCGGCGGCGCCCTGACGTATCGGGACAGCTCCCTCATCATAAAAGCGATAGAACGACGGATTTCTGAGGTTGAAGACCCGTAACTGCGGATGTTAAGCGAAAAGCGGCAAGGATAAAAATGAATGCCTGAGGCTTCTTAGAGAAGTGGATGCGACGACGCATAATTAAGCACTCTGAGGCGGTCGTTAGCCTCGCTCTGAACTGCGAAGCACGATGTGGACGAGAAATTATGTTCAAAGGCGCTATGCCATCGGACGCTTGAAGGCGCACGGCATTGCTTGCGTCGTCGGCGAGCTGCTCAGTAGTTCGGCTTGGACGAGAAAATCGTTCGGCATACCCGCTGACGAAGCTGTGCGCCGTCGAACGCCGATTTTCGTGCTTGAGACCACGAAGGAGAAAATCGTGGCGCACGCCGACATTTGATGGACGATACGGAGAGGATAAATATTAGGAGGAAATAGGGGAGTTGAAGGGGGAAACTTGGCGAATGCCATCTTGTGGTGGAAAGGATGCGTGCGCTGCACAAAGAGCAGCGAGGTGTGAAGTATGGATACGTCGGAATTTTTCTTAGAGGAGCGACCGCCGCCACACATTTCGTCGCTCGAAATCTCGACGCAACGCAAACTCTTGGAAATCCTGAGAATCCTAAATGAGAAAAGCGATAGCGTTATCGGCGCAAGAGTGCTGGCTGAGGAGTTGCGGCAGCGAGGCTTCTACGTGAGCGAGCGAACCGTCCGATACTACCTGAAACTTCTGGACAAGATGGGACTCACTGAGAAAAAAGGATATTCGGGTAGGGTGATAACCGCAGAAGGACTTAAGGAGCTGGAGGAGGGTTTCGTGAGTGAGAGGCTCGGACAACCGCTAAAATCTCTTGAACAACTCATTTCCAAAGCTACTTTCGACCCCAAACGGCGGGAGGGGAGTGTTGTCGTCCTTCTTTCATACATCAAAGAAAACAACCTGAAGAAGGCGTTAGCCATAATGAAGGAGGTAACTGACTTCTCTTTTTCTCCGTATGTAAAAATGAGTGTAAAGAACGGCGTTGCTTGCGTCGCCACGCTCTATAGTGCCACTTTCGACGCCCTTCTCCTTAGAGCGGGCGTGCCTTCCAAATTACGATACTGCGGCGTCTTGCAGTTCAGCGGTGGCGGTTGTGAGAGTAGTAGAAAACGTTGTGAGATCATAGATGCAATATTTTACGAAAAAACTACCTTAGACCCGGCACGAGTTTTCATAAAGCGTAAAATGACGTCTGTTTGCGAAGTAGCAAGCAATAACAAAGGTAGGATTTTAGTGAGTTGCAGGGAGGTACCTGTCGCCGCAAAGAGGTGCGTGCGCTCGGTCTTCGAGAACATCCGCTCGGCGGGGATGAGCAATTTGTTTTTCGAGCGAAAAACGACGGGCGGCGTCCTACATGTCCTAATCCCCGACGGCGCCAACACGCTTGCAGCGGTTGAGGAGTGCGGAATCGAGACTTTCGGCGTGCGTTACGGCTTGTTGATGTTTGAGGAACTGGAGGACATCCATGAGGTTATCTAAGATATTCGAAGGCAAAATTTCGGAGGTCATCGCCACCACAGAACGTGACGGAGTGCCGAATGCTGCGCCTCTTGGTATAATCAACGAAAACGGCTACTACGTCAGGATTTTTAAGTCAAAGACTCTCGAAAACGTGAAGCGGACGGGAAAGCTCGCTGCCAACATCACCGACAACCCTGTGCTATTTGTGAGTGCGGCGCTTGGCGATTTGGAGCCACGACACTTTCGCCGCTTTTGGGGCTTCCCGGTGCTGCGGGCTGCGGACGTTTGGGTTTTGTTCGAATGCAGAGTTTTGAGCGAAATTCAGGTGTTTTCGGAGTTTAAGCTTAAGCCAGTAGCCCTTAAAATAAGGAGACGGAGCGTGCGTGCCGTGAATCGGGGGCGGAACGCCGTTTTCGAGGCGGCTGTGCATGCTACGAGGCTTGTGCTGGCGAGAGGTGAGGAGAGGGAAGAGCTTAAAAAGTTGATTGATTATTATAATAGAATTGTAGAGAAGTGCGGGAGCGCTGCTGAGCGGGAGGCAATGCGGCTGCTTTACGAGAAAATCGCCCCAGTGTGGTAGTGGATATCCCTTGGGCCTGCGGAGCCCAAGACCCGGGTTCGAGTCCCGGCTGGGGCTTCTTTTCGGCTTTAAACAGCGTCACAGAATGTCATCTGTGACCTCCTCCCTCCATTAAAATGAAGGGCATCCGCCGGATGCACGAGGTTGGGGAGTGTGGCTCGCTCAGGACGAACCGCTCCCCGTTGGGCTGAGTCACG
>QMVQ01000172.1 GCA_003661185.1 Candidatus Alkanophagales archaeon
CCGGCAACTCTGCCGGACTTCGACGTATTCATACACACGCACCGCACGTTCTCTCATTCCTGTGTAGTCTTGCTGTCATTTTGCATCCAACTTCTCCTTTTTCCGCTGGCGGCGCTCTGAACTACTAAGATATGTGGAGCCGCCACGCTTTGCCTCCTTAGCCATCCATTCCTTGACCTATTTTGTTACTACACTGTAGTGCTCTGGCTACTGCTCGATAAGAGCGTTTGGATTTATGTCGAACCCCTCATGAATCTCGGCAGTTTCCACGTCTATTTTTATTTTGACATTCGGCTTATGCCCACAAGCCTCAGCGAGCCGCCGAGTGTCGACGTGCCTGTGATTACAAGCACGGGCGTTGGCATCGCGCTCCTCCTGCTTGCCATTGTGGCGTTGAGCTTTCCGGCAACTCTGATGTCGGTAGCCTTCGATGCGTCAGTATGCGGACCTATAGCTTCAGACATTCTAACGTGTCGGCATTCATCTCAAGAGCGGAGGAAGTTCGTGATTTTCCTCGCAAGGCTACTTATACATGCTCTGCACCCGCACGAACGTCGTGTCCGCAAGCAAGCGTCGTCATCGCATTGAGAGTTCCTCCCTCGAATATCACGATGCCATCAAGCGTCTTTGCATTAAAACAACGTTCGCGACCTATTGCTTGTTCATCCTCTGCAACGCCAGAAAGCGGTCTCAGCACTTTGTAAAAAGGCAGCTGATTGGTGACAAACTTCAAAGTTTCACATTCATAAAATCCGCGACGACGAACACGTCTTTGTCGCCACGCCCCGACAGGTTTACTACAATGACCTCGTTGTTGCTCATACTCCTTGCAAGCTTCACCGCCTTATGAACTGCGTGCGCCGACTCCAATGCAGGGACAATCCCCTCGCACTCGCAGAGCAACTGGAAGGCGTCAATCGCCTCCTCGTCAGTGGCTACGTCCACCTCAACACGTCCCGCTTCCATTAGGTGACTTAGCTCCGGACCCACGCCCGGGTAGTCGAGACCGGCGGCGATGCTGTGCGTCGTCCTAATCTGCCCGTGTTCGTCCTGCAAGAATTTAGAGAGCATGCCGTGCAGGACGCCGTCCTCGCCTGCGGTCAGGGAAGCTCCATGCTTCTCGGTTTCCAAGCCGAGCCCACCGGCTTCGACGCCGACGAGCCGCACATCATCATCAAGGAAGTCGTAGAAAATGCCCATGGCGTTGCTGCCGCCGCCGACGCATGCCACGATGACGTCAGGAAGCTTTCCCTCTTTTGCAAGAATCTGTTGCTTCGCTTCCTTGCCTATTATCCTCTGAAACTCCCTGACGATCGTGGGGTAAGGATGAGGGCCAACGACGCTGCCTATCAGGTAATAAGTGGTCTCGACGTTGGTAATCCAATCTCGTAGGGCTTCGTTAATTGCATCCTTCAAGGTTCGAGAGCCCGTGTCCACAGGAATCACGCTTGCGCCGAGGAGCCGCATCCTGAAGACGTTCAGCTTCTGGCGTTCCACGTCCTCAGTGCCCATGTAAACCTCGCATTTCAGCCCGAGGGCGGCGCATGCCATCGCAGTCGCCACGCCGTGCTGCCCGGCGCCGGTCTCAGCGATGACCCGCGTTTTGCGCATGTATTTTGCCAGGAGTGCCTGCCCAAGCGTGTTGTTCAGCTTGTGGGCGCCGCCGTGCACGAGGTCTTCCCGCTTCAAGTAAATCTTGGCGCCGCCTACGCGCTCCGTCAGCCGCCGTGCGAAGTAAAGCGGCGTTGGACGCCCTGCGTAGTCCCGCAGCAGCCAATTTAGTTCTTCCTGAAAGGCAGAGTCCTTGCTGTATTTCTTGAAGCCAGCTTCAAGCTCCTCAAGCGCCGGAATCAGGGTTTCAGGCACGAACCTCCCGCCAAACTTTCCAAATTTGTGCGTCATCTCTACCGCCATTGGCTGTAATCTAATTTTTGTTTTCGTCGCTTTATTTTATCTCGTACAAATTTCTTTTTAATCTTAAGTCCGCTTTGGCGTGCGTATAACGTGTCCAGGGAATACGACGCTTGCAAGACTCAGCGAGCGGGTCGGGGCAGGGATGCAAGCGGTATAAATACTCTTCAAATCATCGCCAAATTCTTTCTCGATGTTATCCAGCCGCAAAACTCCTACTTGATACTTTGCGTAGTGTAAGCAAACGCATACTGTCGTTAATACGCTGTTTCGCTTACTATTTATTGCCCTTTCTGACAAACTCAGATAATTTCGGAGATTTGAATTCCACCAAAAATTTCTTTATTCTCCTCTCAGCCAGTTGTACATATTCCCCTTCTATGTCATATATAATGGTGATTTGTATTTATTGCTGCAATGGCGGTCTCATAAGTGTAGAGCCGAATTAACCTGTAAGGAAGCTCAACAGGGAAAGGCGCTGGATGTCCAACTTTATGTGCAAGTTCTGCCGGAAACGTCCATACGCTTTTGGTAAATTCAAGAAATTCTTCTCTTGAAATTGTGCTTTTTCTCCGTTTTGGATTCTTTCTTGAAAATGTGCCCTTAGAGAAAACCAGAACATATTCATGGATATCACGTAAAGTTGGATTAGCAGCAGAAAGCCAAGAACCCCATGCGGTTTGATGGGCTTGCGCTTGAAGACTTATTCCAAATAATTTCACCTCTCATCAAAAATTCCAAATCAAGCATATCCTTGAATTAATGAAGGGAGACGTAGGGTTCTTCCTTCCTAAATTTGCTATGTTGATAGATACATGCTCTACCTCCAGGCACGAGAACCCTATAAACCTCCTTCCACACTATTTTTAAAAATTTTAAGTATTCCTCAAGTGTGAACATCTTTGTCTTTCCTTTTCAGGTAAAGCAGGTATTTCCATTTTGACCCCATCTTACGTATCAATTTGACTTGGTCTTCTTCCTCAAAACCTCAGCCCCTTCGGCAGCTTAAACGGCAGTCGCCCGCCTCGCATCGTTTTTATGGCTTTTTGCATCATTTTGTAGTAGCGGAGGAGCTCGTTAACTTCTTCGGTTCGGGCGCCGGCGCCCCGTGCGATTCGCAGCACTCTCGAACGGTCAATTATCTTCGGATTTGCCAGCTCTTCTTTTGTCATGGAGTCCATGATCACTTTAAAGCGGTGCAGCTTCTCGTCAGTAATCTGGAAAGCTTCGTCGTCAAGCTTCAGCCCCGGTAGCCCGCCAAACATGCCAAGTGGAAGCATCTGGAAAAGCTGCTTCAGCGGTCCCATTTTGCGCAGTGCCTCAAGCTGCTCGTAGAGGTCTTTCAGTGTGAACTTCCCTCGGAGCCAGTCCGTCGCCGCCTCTGCAGCTTCAGCGCCTAAGCTCTCCTCCATTTTTTCTACCAGTGATTTTATGTCGCCCATGCCGAGGAGTCTTGAGATGAAGCGGTCGGGCTCGAACTTCTCAAGGTCTTCGACGGTCTCGCCGACGCCGAGGAACGCAATTGGAGCGCCAACCTCTGCAACCGCCGAAAGCGCTCCTCCGCCTTTCGCCGTGCCGTCCATTTTGGTGATGATGATGCCGGTGATGCCGACAGCCTCGTCGAACGCTTTAGCTTGCGTCGCTGCGAGCTGCCCGATGCTGGCATCAAGCACGAGCAATCGGTGGTCAGGACGCACTACCTCTCCTAACCGCCGCAACTCCTCAATCATATCTTCCTCAAGAGCGTGCCGCCCCGCAGTATCCACTATGAGCACGTCGTATTTCTCAAACTCCTTTAACCCTGCCTCCACTATTCTTAAAGCCTCTTGCGTGCCGCTGCCGCCGTCGGCGCCGCCGTAAAAGGGCACGCCAATGCTCTCGCAGAGCTGTTTCAGCTGGTCTTTGGCGGCGGGTCTGTAAACGTCGGCGCAGATGACCGCCGGCTTCAACCCTTTTTTCTGAAAATAGCGGGCGAGCCTCGCACAAGAGAGCGTCTTGCCCGAGCCGTGTAAGCCGAAGAGCATGATTTTCTGCCGCCTCA
>QMVQ01000173.1 GCA_003661185.1 Candidatus Alkanophagales archaeon
AAAAAAACTTTCCCTCCCACCTCCCCTAATTCACCGATTGAAATCAGTGGTCCTCTTAGCGACATTTTATAGAAAACACAAGCAAAAACAGGACGCAGACCGCCATAAACACCAAAGAACTAACCTTTACAAGCTTAATGCACTTCCTGACGTGTTCGTCGTTAGGAAACTCGAAGCGTTCGCCGACGACGTAGTGCCCAGCTTTCTCAAGACGCACCCGTAACGCCTGCGCCGCCGCACGAATCGGGGGCTTCACAGCCCCGTCGCCACCTGCCGCCGCCGCTGGCTGCAGTTTCAGAAAGCGTGCTGACACGAGAAGGAGTGCAGCTGCAAGCCTCTCAAGAGGAGCATTTAGCACGTCGTCGAACTTTGCCGAGAACCAGCCGAAGTGCTTGTAACGTTCGTCTTTGTAGCCGAAGACGGCGTCTAAGGTGTTCACCACCCTGTAAAGCATGGCGCCAAAAATCGCAAGGGCTGCGTTGTGAAAGAGCGAGCCGAAGGCGCTGAACGCCGTGAAATAAAAAAGCGGCGAGATTACGCTGTCTGTCAGGTTTTCCGCTGTGGACTCAATGGTTGCGGAAGTGAGATGCGGAACGTCGAGCTGCGAGACATCCCGACTCACGATTTTAGCGACTGCCACCCGCCGCTTTTCCATGTTGGGGGAAAGTGTGGCGAGTGCAAACCGCTCCAGTCCCTTAACCGTAAACGTCATCTTGAAGACGAGGACGCCGACCACAACATATGCGTAGCGGAGCGGCGGCGGCAGGCAGAGCAGATAGCCAATTAGTAGGCAAGGCGTTGCGAACACGAAAATTACGAAGACTGCACAAAGCACGCCGAAAAGCTTTTCCCGACGGATGTTGCCACGTCGCACACGAACGTCGAGGAAATAAGCAAGACGGCTTATCCAGACGACGGGATAAAAACGCTGAACGCTCTCCGGCGGGTCGCCGAGCACGAGGTCTAAGGCGAATGCCGCAACGAGAGTTAGGGCGTTAAAAACTGCAACTTCGAACGCCGTTGGCAACGCGGGCATCCTTACATGACTCGTGTGACTAAGATGCCAAAATGTTGCCGACAGCTCCCTTCAACTCCTCAAATCCCCTCTTCACCTTTGCCTCTCTCAATTTCACTTTTTTCTCATCATTCTCCAGCATTTTCCTCCTCTCTTCAAGCCCCCTCTCAACCTCAGAGGGTGAAGGGCCTCCCCTCACATCCCGCATCCTCACGTTCTCTTCCAAATCCAAAGCGCGATGCACGTCCTCGGCGGAAAGTCCCCGCCCGCTCAACTTCTCCCCCCAAATCTCAAGAGAGAGCACGTCCAAGACTTTAAGGACAGTGCTGGCGTCAGGAACAGCATCAGCTGCTTCTCCTCCAAGCTTCTTTGAGAGCTCCCCTACAATCTTGTGAGCCGTCCTGAAGGGCATTCCGGTCTTCCGCACGATGACGTCCGCAAGCTCCGTCGCAACTGTAAAACCCCACGCTGCCTTCCTCTGCAACTCCTCAACATTCACCTCCGCGCTCTCAAGCATGCCCCGCATCACGGATATTGACGGCAGTGTCGTCCTTACCGCCCTTAAAAGGTGCGGCGTCGCCTCTTGCAAATCTCTGTTGTAGGAGTAAGGCAGCGCCTTGCATATTGCGAACGCTGCCATCATGCAGCCTAAAACGGTGCCACAGCGTGCCCGCACGAGCTCCGCGAAGTCAGGATTCTGCTTTTGCGGCATTATCGAGCTGAAGCTCGTGTATTTGTCAGACAACCTCACGAAACGAAACTCCGGCGTGCTCCAGAGGATTAACTCCTCCGCAAGCCGGCTCAAGTCTGTCATCAGGATTGCGAACGCCGAAAGCGTTTCGAGCAGGAAGTCACGTGTGCTGACAGCATCCATGGAATTTTCGAGCACGTCATCGAAGCCCAGAAGCTCGCAGACACGCTCCCTGCTTACTTTAAAGCCTGTGCCTGCGAACGCCGCCGCCCCTAGCGGGCAAAGGTTAACGCGGCGATACGCATCTAAGAGCCGCTCGAAATCTCTAGAAAGGGCGTCAAAGTGCGCAAGGAGGTGGTGGGCGAGCGTCGTTGGCTGTGCGTGCTGCAGGTGCGTGAATCCCGGCATTATAGTCGTCGTGTGCGCCGTCGCAAGCTTTAAAAGCGCTCGGCGAAGCTCGTTAAGCGCATTCAGCACCTTCAAAAGTTCATCTCGTAACGCCAGCCGTATGCACGTCGCAACCTCGTCGTTCCTGGAGCGTGCGGTGTGCATGCGTCCGCCAGCCTCGCCCACAAGCTTTATCAGCGTTGCCTCGATGGCAGTATGCAAATCCTCATACTCCTCCAGTTTTATGAGAGCGATGCCGCCTTTTTCTATCTCCTGCAAGCCATTTAAAATCGTAACAGCGTCTTGCCTGCTTAGTATCCCTTGCTCGCACAGCATCACGACGTGCGCCTTGTCCACGAGAACGTCCGCACGGAAAAGCCACTCGTCCGCCTCAAGTGACCTCAAATACTCCATGCTTATATATGCGCTGCGATAATCAAGATACTGCCCGCAAGATTTAAAAGTGAGTAAAGGGTTAGCATAACAAGAGGTTAGGAGGAAAGAGAGATGCCAGAGAAACCACATATGAATTTGGCAATGATAGGACACGTGGACCATGGCAAATCCACGCTCACAGGCAGACTGCTCTACGAGACGGGTGCCGTGGACGCGCATACGATTGAGCGCTACCGTAAAGAGGCAGAGGCAAAGGGCAAGGCAACCTTCGAGTTCGCATGGATACTGGATAGGTTGAGGGAGGAGCGGGACCGTGGGCTCACGATCGACATTGCGCACCAGAAGTTCGAGACCGACAAATATTACTTCACCATCGTGGACTGCCCTGGGCATAAAGATTTCGTGAAGAACATGATTACGGGCACGTCGCAGGCGGACGCCGCCGTTCTCGTCGTCGACGCTAAGGATGGCATCATGGAGCAGACGAAGGAGCACGTCTTCCTCGCACGGACACTTGGCGTGACCCAAATAATCGTCGCCATCAACAAAATGGACGCCATCAATTACAGCAAGGAACGTTTCGAGGAAGTCAAGAAGGATGTTGAAGACCTGTTAAAAATCGTAGGATTCAAGTCTGAAAACATTATTTTCGTGCCCGTCTCCGCATACCACGGAGACAACGTGACGAAGAAAAGTGAAAGAATGCCCTGGTGGGACGGCCCCACGTTCATCGAAGCGCTCAACAGCCTTAAGGAGCCTGAGAAGCCCATCGACCTCCCGCTTAGGATTCCTGTGCAGGACGTCTTCTCAATCACGGGTGTCGGCACAGTCCCAGTTGGCAGAGTAGAAACAGGACGCCTCCGCAAGGGCGACAAGGTCATTTTCAACCCGCCTGCAAAGGTTGGCGAGGTCAAGTCCATCGAGATGCATCACGAAGAAATCCCAGAAGCTATCCCCGGCGACAACATCGGCTGGAACGTCCGTGGCATCGCAAAGAACGAAATACGGCGGGGTGACGTCTGCGGGCACCCAGATAAGCCGCCGACCGTCGCCGACGAGTTCACAGCGCAAATCGTCGTGCTCCAGCACCCCTCAGCCATCGCCCCCGGCTACACGCCTGTCTTCCACGCTCACACCGCACAGGTTGCCTGCAGAATTGTCGAGATTCTGAAGAAGCTCGACCCCCGCACAGGACAGGTCATCGAGGAAAACCCGCCGTTCATTAAAACTGGCGACGCCGCCATCATAAAAGTCAAACCCACCAGACCGCTTGTTATCGAGCGTGTCAAAGAAATCCCGCAGCTCGGCAGGTTCGCCATCCGTGACATGGGCATGACGATCGCCGCGGGTGTCGTTATTGACATAAAGGAGAAGAAGATAGCAGCTTAGTTGGGGTTCGGCAGATGCCGCAGCGAGCGCGTATAAAACTCTCAAGCACCGACCATAAGAAGCT
>QMVQ01000174.1 GCA_003661185.1 Candidatus Alkanophagales archaeon
CATATACCAAAGCGGCGGGCTTTTCGTAAAACAAAAAGAGCGAGCAACCTATAGGCTGACGCCTCCCGTTGCCGTTGAGAGAGTTTGTGGGGTTTGGCATGTGGACGTAGGCGTCGTGAAGATAATCGGAACAGCAATGACGGCAGGCAGCGGTGGCGAAGAAGTCCGCATTAAGCTCGTGGATGTGGAAGACGTGCCCCTACTTGATGCAGAAGGCAACGCAAAATGGGTGAATATTACTGTAACTTCAAGCATTCCTGACGCTTGGTATCAGTTTTTTGAGCGGCTCGCCTCACAAGTCACCGCCGCTGGAGGGAATTCCAAAGCGGAATGGCGTGGCGGCAATGCAGTCTCGTTAACGATCTGGGGCAACAACGCTGATGCCTTCGACGTGCGGCTTAACCTCACAACTTACGAGCTACGTACACATCTTAGCTCTCTGTGGGAGGGCTGAGCGGAGTGTCAAGAGCAGGGTTGGCGTTTGAGCGATTTATGAGGATAAAACGGAGGAGAAAAGGAATAACAGAGGTAGTAAGCACGCTCATACTCTTGACTGTTACAGTGCTCGCGATTTCGGTGGTTGCGATATTCGTCTTTTCGCAGCCGACACCCGAAAAGACGCCACATGTTGAAATTCACGCTATAAGCACGACGGATGGCATCTACTTACGGCACGCCGGCGGCGACCCTTTGAGAAGGGCGGACATCAAGATTCTCGTGGACGGCGTCGATAGAACCGCCGACTTCTATAAAGGAAACTTCTCCAACCCGCAAGCTTCGAAAAACTGGACGGTTTGGCATGTTGGGGAGATACTTTTCCTTAATGACACCGGCAAGAAGGTGAAGATAATATACAAATCAAACGTCGTCGTGGCTGTGGGCGTCTTAGAAGAGATAACGCCATTGCCGCCTACGCCACCACCATCCCCCACGCCCACGCCGACGCCGACCCCTTCACCACCGCCAAGCGTCTCAGGGTTGCGAAACGTCAGCTATGCGCCGACGTACATAAAATGGGTGTGGAAGAACCCCAACGACGAGAACTTTGCCCACGTCATGATATACGTAGACGGAGTTTGGCGTGTGAACACGACGGCGGAGAGCTACACCGCCACGAACCTCCTACCGAACACCGAACACACCATTTCCACGAAAACCGTCGGGAGGAACGGATTAATAAATGAAACTTGGGCGAACCACACTGCAAGAACGGCTCCCGACAGCGAGCCGCCGAAGGTCGAGCTCAAATTACTCGACGAGAACGGTGGTGAAATCGCAAATAACTCAGGAATCAGCGGCACCGTCCTGATGAGCGCAGAAGCTACGGACATCAGCGGCGTACGTCTCGTTACTTTCTATGTGGACCACGGAAGCAGAGGTATCTACCCGTCAGCTGAGGATGCTGCCGTTGAGACTTTCGGCTGGCCACATTGGCATCTTGGGGCTGGCGGTGGTGCTTCTGCGGAAGCTACGGAAAAAGAGAGCTATATCGGCGCCAAAAGCGTGGAAATAAAGTATAGACGGGGTGGCTGGGCGGTAATAGCCTTCCCAGATGACTTACAACTCAGAAAGAGCAAGCCTTTCAAACCTGGCGACGAATACACAGTGCAGCTCGCTGCAAAGTGGCTCAGCGGCGACAACCGCATCTGGCTTGGCTTTGACCTTTACGACAATAAAGGCAGGTGGCTCGGCGATGCCGTTACGGATGCGAGCGTTGGAGTTCCAAAAGACGGGGCGTGGCACGTCTTGAAGATGACCGCCGAAATCCCCTCGAAGTTTGGTAGCTACGAATATGACGACAAAAAGCATTACATAAAGCCAAAACTAGTAATCAATCGCGGCGACGCCGCTCACATCTTTGTTGATTTCATCACGGGCGCACTATTTGTTGAAAGTGATGAAGAAGAGCCCTACGAGGCTAAATTCGACACGAAACCGTTTAAAGGCAAAAAGCTTGCGTTCTACGCACTTGCCCTCGACAATGCCGGCAATCTGGGAGCGAGCAACGTGCTCGTGGAGACCGTATGCAAAGATTTCAAATACCGCCGTCCTATAGTCATAAGAAACGACAACAAGGAGGAGCTAAAGGACTTTCAAGTGCGTGTCGTGCTCAACGCCGCGAACTTCGACTTCTCAAAGACGAAATCCGACGGCAGCGACATCCGCTTCAAGGACGGCGACAGAAACTTACCATACTGGATAGAAAAATGGGACAGCCGTGGCAAAGAGGCGATCGTATGGGTAAAAGTACCGGAACTCCCCGCACGTTCCGAAAAGACCATTCATATGTATTATGGAAACCCCAATGCATCTTCGGAGTCGGACGGCGCTGCCGTCTTCGAATTCTTTGACGACTTTGAAGGCTACGAGAGCTGGGACGACATGGAAAAGGCGGGCTGGCAGCGGGAAGACTGCACCGTGGAAATCGTAAAGGACGGCACGAATAAAATAGTAAAGCTGACACCTGGCACGAAAACTTACTGGCAGCACGGTATTATCAACGGCAACATCAAGCTTGAAACCTACATCTATGAGCTACGATGGAAGCAGAAGCGCTCGCATGCTGGCAGAAATCCCGCAACTGGTCCTGTGTTTCATGCCAAAGACTTAGATAACTGGTGGGCGCTCGAATTTTACAACGGTCCAGGTACGATCTTCCGTCCTGTCATCGACGGCAAGGACAGAGGCTGGGTCTACACAAGCAGCGCATTCAGAGCGAAAGACGAAAGGTGGTACGAACTGCGGATCGTCATAAAGCCTGAGAGGGTAGTGCTTTTCGTCGATGGTGTGAAGAAGGTGGCGTTTAAAATTGCCCCTTGGTACCGCTTCAGCGGCTACGAGAAGGTGGGGCTCGTTGCACACCGCTACCACGGCTACGCCTTCGCCGACGACCTCCGTGTTCGGAAGTATGCCGAAAAAGAGCCTTCGGTTATTGTAGGCAGTGAGGAGAACGCTTAGAAGCTGGCTGGACGATTTTCCACACCTACTCCGTACTCTCGCCAGCTCAAGGAGAGAGCTTTAGAGCGGGCAGCCTCAAGTTTTATCACAAAAAAGACTTAAGTGAGTGCTATGCATGCCGAGGAAGTGGAATTACTCAAAAGAAGAGCGAAAGGGTTCTTAAGAGCGGCTAAAAGTAGTTTAAAGGATGGAGATTATGATTTGGCTTGCTTTATGGCAGAACAGTCTGCTCAACTTTATTTAAAGGCCGTAATACTTGAGATAAGTGGCGAGATGCCAAGAACGCACTCCATAAGGAGTTTGTTATCAATTTTATCAACCCTTCTTAAGAAGCAGGTGAAGTATGACAGGAAATCCTTGATCTTCTTGGAGTCGGCATACATAAATGCGAGGTATTTGGGTGTGGTTTACGAAAAGGAAGACGCTGAGGAGGCTGTGAGGATTGCCGAAGGAATCATGGAGCTTGTTGATAGAATTAGGAAAGAGGAGGGGTGAGATTATAAAAAATTATGAGAGACATTTGTCGAGAATTTGCACGGCTGTGAGGGACGTGCTCGGCGATGCGGATGTTTATCTATTCGGCAGCGTAGTTGAGGGGAGAGCTGTGGCTCTGAGTGATATTGACATCATAATTGTTGCCGAAGTAGGTAGTAACATGAAAAAAGCCGAGGTTGTCATGGAAATTGAGGAAAAAGCGGGGTTGCCTTTCGACAACCCGTTTGAGTTCCATTTACTGACGGGTGATGAATTTAGAAGGTGGAGGGAGATATTCAAGCCTAAGATCGTAAAAATTTGCTGATCCCTTCTTCTGGGCAACAGGCGAGCTGAGCAACGTTAGCGTTCAGGACGCTCCCAAGAGTCGTCAGAGAAGGATGGTCACGAGCTCGGAGCTTCCTAGCCGCTCGCAACCGCTCTCACCCTTAAATTTGCCAACTCGCCTCCCCGCCTAAAAGCCAAGCCTCAGGCTCGCAACCGCCCCGG
>QMVQ01000175.1 GCA_003661185.1 Candidatus Alkanophagales archaeon
CCCACAATCGCCACAATGACGGCTCGGGAATCTTCACGCCAGCAATAGCTCTTAGCGTATCTTCTCGTGTTCTTCCCCTGGCTCCCTCTCCGCCTCTTGGAAAACTCGCTCCCCTCTTCGCCTTCAAGAGGTCTTTATCCGCCTCACAGCCCGCAACTGACAAGTCACACTTTACTCAGCAGTTCGACGACACGCCGCCACGCCGCCCTCAGGGGGCGCCAGATTTTCTCCCGTTTTTCCTCGTCCAGTTCGTATTTCCGTAGCCAGAGCGCCGCAATTAGGAACACGAAAAATGCGGCGCCGAAGATTTTCCTCAACCCGCTTATTTCCACGTTGTGCAGAATTGCAAAGCTGTTACAAAAAAGAGTGCCGAGCGAGAAGATGCATACTGTCGTGAGAACATGCCAGAGGGAGAGCTTCCGCTCTGCATAAACGCAAACAGCAAATATTAATAGCGGCATAACGTAAAAATCCAGCAGCGAAAGCCCGAAAAGGATGCTGCCGATGTCTGAAGCCAAAGACTTCTCGATGCAACTTTCCACGGCGGAAATGTGCTCAATGTAACCAGCTACGACCAATGTCTCGAAAGACATGCCGTCAAAATAATCATAATCATGCCAGTCCACATACCACTCCGCAATCTTGTCCTTAACGAGCAGAACGTCACCTTCGGAAACGCCGCTGTCACCTCTCACAACGACGAGCGTTCTCTCTCCAGAAACGCTATCTTCAAGCAGTAAAAGGAAGTAGTCGTTCCCACCGTCAGTTGGCAGTATCTCAGAAATTTCGTGCGGAGAGAGCTTCTTAACGGCTACTACGACGCTCGCATCCCCAAGTCCCTCATGAACGGCGTAAGGCAGTAGCAACGCAACGTATGCGACTAACAGTACCAGCAGCATTGCTCTCGCTCTCATTCTCCCCTCCTCTGCACGAAATAAATTCCAACGAGCAATATAATCGTAATTATCAAAAATGCAACCACGTAACTGAGTGGGATGGGCGAAGCTTTTTCCAGAACGCTCACCTCATAAATCCTCGTGTAGTTATATTCCTTGCCGAACCGGTCGCTGTAATAAACATTTATCTTAAGGGCATACCGACCGACCCTCGCATCGTCGGCGACGTAAATGCCGAATGCCGCCGTTTCTGAGGCGTCAGGCGGAATCTCGCCGATGAAGTAATAAGACTCCGAGAGAAGTCCAACGCTCGAAACTTCGACTCTCACGTCCTCAGCGTCCTCAGAGCCTACATTCGTCAGTTTTAGTAAAAATATGCCCTCGCTCCCCTGCTGCAGGGTGCTCGGCTCCAGCGTTATTTCTTGGATATAGATCGAAGGCTCACCACGCACAAGAACGCCCACCTTTTTTCTCTCTACGTTGTTCCTGCTCGTCTCGTCCTCGTAACGGAGCGTAAGCTCGAAGACATGCTGCGAGGTCTTTGCGTCTGCAGCGACGCTGAAGTTGAACTCCACAAACGCCTCCTCCCCGCTCTTGAGCACGCCTAAGTATTCCTCGACGTCGCCGCCAACGGGCATAAACGGCTCCTTTACTGAAATATTCGCACGCAAGTTCCTTGCATCCGAAATTCCAACGTTCCTCAGCCGTATCCTTAGGGAAAAAGTCTCCCCGGGCTCTACAACCTCTGGAACTGTTTCCACGCTCAAAACCTCAAGCTCCGCCTTTTTAAGCGAGCCTGTGACTCTTAACGAGAAATAAATGATTTCGCTATACAGCTCGCCCTCTGCACCCCACTCGTCGTTCCAAAAAACCTTCAGCGGGATGTAATAAACGCCAACGTCAGCCCCCTTGTCCACGTAGACTTCATAGGTCACAGAAGCTTCCTTGCCGCCGGCGACGGTGCCTATCTCTTTGCGGGTTGCCCCCACGATTTTTATCGGCGACTCAACGGCGGCTACGACCTCGACCGCAACGTGGTAGACCTCAGTGGTGCCAAGGTTGCGAATTGAGATCTCCACCCCCCTCTGCTCCCCCGGAGATAGCCCCTTCGGCGAGACCTGAGAGACGCAAAACTTGGAAACCTCGGCAGCCAATGGCGACGTAACGAGAGACAAAAGCAAAAAAGCAAACACGACCGCAAGAGGCGCACTGCTGAGCAAAGTCGCCTTGCTCCACGCCGCTCGCCGCTCCATAAAATCACCGCTTTAGGTTCAGTGGTCCCAAAGTTTTCACGGTCTCAGTAAACTCGCGCACGACGTTTGCGAACTTTTGCCCCTCAGAGGCGGAAATCCACTCCAAACGAAGGCGTTCCGCCTCAATGCCCAGCAGCTCCAAAGCTTTTTTTGTGCGTTTCACTCGCTCTTCAGCCTTTAAATTTCCTGTCTGGTAATGGCAGTCGCCGATGTGGCAGCCGGCGACGAGGACGCCGTCCGCCCCGTTTTTAAACGATTCGAGGATGAACGACGGCTCCACCCTCCCCGAACACATCACCCTGATGATGCGGACGTTCGTCGGATACTGGAAGCGGGAGACGCCTGCGAGGTCGGCGCCTGCATAGGAACACCAGTTGCAGCAAAAAGCTACTATCTTCGGCTCGAACATATTTCCTCATCAATATTTTCCCTGATATTTTTAATATTGCATGTATGGCAGGGTCAGCGGGAATGTTATAAATGCTTCGATGGCAGCAGCAACGGCGAGCAGCGGCACGACTACGGCAGCAAAAAATCTTAACCCCTCTAAAAGCTCTATTTTGAGCTTTTTCTTATCGTTTCTGCCGAGGGCGGCGTTCAGCGTTTCGTGCCCGAATTTTATGCCCACGGCGATACTTAGAATCATGGCTGGGACTTCAAGGACGCCGTGCGGCAGCACGCCGATGACGAAGGCCGCCCAGCCAAGCCGCTCCCTGACGACTGCTGCTAATATCCCCAAAAGTGCGCCGTTGGACGCTGCAAACAGTATTGGAACTATGCCGAGAGCCACGCCCAAGAGCATCGCAACCAAGCTCAGCAAGGTGTTATGGAAGAAAATGTAAAGAGCGATTTGGGGGCTGCTCATCTCCATAATTGGGCGGAAAGCCTCGCTTATGATATCAATGAGCGTAGAAGCGTTTTCAGGATACGTCATCGTGTAGAAGTAGCCAAACACTCCTGAGAGCAAGAACGTAAGAGCCGAGAGCGCGATGTGGAATTTTATCCCTCGCAAGTATCCCCGAATGTTGATCATCAAAACACGATTGTCATTTTTACTTTTATCAGGTGCGAATGGCGTAAAGGCGTTTACAAGAAGCAGCAAACAATTTTGCCCGCTCTTCAATTAAGGCGTTGCTTAAACATTGCCCCACATGCAACATTCAATATGAGACGAAATTTCCAAAAATTATTTATATACGCAATATTTTCACCCCATCACGGGCATAATTGGACAAAATAGCCTGTTCTACGGAGGAATGGTGCGTAATCGGCGGCTTGGCGGCGAACGCCTTCGTCACGACAAACACGGCGGCGGCTTCTGCGGCGCTCACATGGATGATTTTGAGCCGGCTTCGGGAGGGGGAGCCGAGCACTTTGGGAACGATAACAGGCGACATCGCAGGACTCGCCCCGCGCCGCAGGTTTCGTATCGCCTTTGCTGCGGCGATTGCAATAGGAATTGGTGCGGGCATCGTCTGCTATTTCGCAGTCCGAATGAAAAAGAACATGAACGACCCCTTAGACGTTTGGGGCGTGCACGGCATAAGCGGGATGCTCGGCACGTTAGCTGTCGGGATTTTCGCAAGCGTCGCCGTGTTGTGAGGGAGATGGCGGAGTATCTCCCAGTTTACAAGAAGCTTAATTACAAGATTCCCGCAGAAAGCCAACAGGGGTTAGATGAATGCGGTATATTTATATATGGTTAACACACGTTATTTTTATGCCCTGCGGGACAGCCATGAGAACACCTGTGTCCATCTCATGA
>QMVQ01000176.1 GCA_003661185.1 Candidatus Alkanophagales archaeon
GATTCCCGCTGCCTCTCTTGTCTTATAAATAAGGTCTAATTTGATTCTTGCACGCTCCGAATCCTTTCTAATTATAAAGTCTTGGATTCTCCCCCATTCTCTCGCAGCATTTATCTCTTCATCAGTCGCATCCGTAATCTGTTGGCCCGCTTCGATCTGTTGATATAAGCTCTCTAATCTCTCTCTTGTATATTTTCTCTCGAGATTTGCTGCGAGGGTTCGAGCTCTTCTAATATCTTCTGTTGTAGTAAAGTAATCCTGCTCTAAATCCCGCAGATCCTCAACATCCTTTCCTTCTTTTTCTAATAAATCAATAATATCGCCTGTCCGAGCAAATATATCGCCTGCGCCAGAAACTACTGTTTCTACATAATTAATATAATCATAAGTTCCTTCCTCAATCAATCTATTCCTCTCAGCTGTTTCTTTCCTCTCTCTCTCAAGCTGAGTAATCCAATAGCGTGTAACTCCAGGTCGTTTGGGAGCTGGAGCTCTCGGCATTCGCACTAATCGTTCGGCTAGTTTTTCGGCAGCAGGAGCTCCTTTTTCAAATTGTTCCATCCATTCTGCGGTTCCTTGAGTCATTAATTCAATTCCACGACGGCTCTTCGGAAAGAGTGTCTCAATTATGTTTTTAAGCCAGTTCGTTACGGTTTCTACTCCTGGTGCGAGGGCTGCTCCGATACTTCTTTTTAATCTATCAAAGCTATTTTTCGCACGCTCCAAGGAGAGAGAAGTTGCATCCATCCATTTGCTGAAATCCTTAGTGAGACGTGTTCCGTAAATCATTTCACGATGTGCCGATTCCATTCTTTCTTCTAATAAAGGATAATGTTCTGCAAGAGTTAAAACAGCAAAACCAGCTACGCTTCCGAATATTTCATATACTATTCTAGCTCTCTCTGCTTCGTCATTAATACTAGATAAATATCTAAGAAATTCCTTGAGAGCTTTAGCAGGATCCTCTCTTATAATATCACCAAAATCTTGAAATTCCTCTCCAGCATTAGCCATTACAGCAACGATCTTATTAGACTTTTCAAGAAACTCTCTGAGAAAAGCCCTCAACCGAGTTCCAGCTCGCTCTGCACCCATTCCTGCATCTATTAAGGTTGTCGCCATAGCGGCAGCCTCATCAGCTGTTATGCCAAGATTTACCGCAGAAGCACCTACTCTGGCAAGAGCATTTGCAATATCATCTGCATCTGCAACTGAGACGACAGCTAAGTAATGCATCATAGAAGCAAGATATTCAGCATTCTCAATAGGAACTCTAAATGCACGGGAAATTTTTAAAAGGGCTTCTGATGCTTCCTCTGCACTCCATCCAGTAACCTGAGTGAATTTAGCGAGAGCAAGAGTAAAGCGCTTCAATTCAACTTCTCCAGTAACACCTGCCTTGGCGGCGGCTCGTGCGATACTCAGCATCTGCGTAGCAGAAATTGGAAGAATTCTTTCAAGAGAAGTAAAGGCTTGAGATAACCTATTCGCAGTCTCAACTGTGAGTCCTCCAGAAACTCTTAAATCCATTAAAGCAGTTTCATAATTAGTAAAAGATTCAATACAAGCTCCTATAATACGACTAAACGTATTGATTGCAGCGGTCGCAAGAAATATTGGACCGAGAAGCTTGAGGGATCCAATAGATACTCTATCAATAAATCGAGATAAACGACCCATTCCCGTTTGTAATCGATAAATAGCTCCATAAAACGCTCTTTGTCGAGGAGTTAATTCTCTAAGAATAGTGCCCTGCTCTGTATATGCATTTTTCAAAGCTATTATCCTTTCTGCAAGTGCCTTTGTTCTTGCATCCCATGTCCAAGTGAGGGCTATGTTTCGCTCTAACTCACTAATAGCTCTTCTTTCCGCCTCCGTAAGCCCTTCATACCCCACAGTCTTTAATCTCCTTAAAAGAAATTCAGCATCCCCAGCGGTTCGTAATTGAAAATGAAGAGCTCTATCATATTCTTCTGTCGTCTCAATTAATTGAAGCAAAGCTCGCTGATGCGGTTGAAGCGCTCCAACTAGTCGTCTCTCAGCCTGATATGCATCTCGGATAGCGAATAGAGCCTTCCGCTGCTCTTCTGTAAAGGCTGCCCAGCCTTCTTCTGTAATCCTTTTCAGCGTATTATAATTAATTTCAAAATTTGCATTTTGAGCCCTTAAGGCTCTATTTACTAAATGCAAACCTCTTGAATGATAATCTAAAATACCAGTTGCATCACGAATGGAGGATTCAAGCTCAAGTGCCATCCGAGAATTTCCTTTATAAATATCATATAGTTGCGAGCCTAGTATTAAATTTCGTTGAGCGGGGAGAGCTAATCTATCAAAACTCGCCGCTGCATTCGCAATGGCTTCCGCTTGCTTTAATGTCTGTCTAGTTATGCGAGCTTGTCCCTCAGCTAATTCTCTGGAAAGAGATGCAGTTATCGCTTGGGATATTCCCATTCTTGCAATCTGATAATTGAGAGGAGAGATTGTTCGTAATAAGCGTGCAGCTGATTTATCAATTATAGCTATGGGCTCTCCAAAAGCCTCTGCTGCAGCTGCGTTTCGTGTAAGGATCATAAGATTGCGTGCGGATTGTTTATTGAAGGCATCCAAGCCAGTAGCAAGCGCCTTAAATTCTTTTGTCATGGGTCGCCAAGTTCTCTCGCTTATAGGAAGTATTGAATCAAGAACTCTTGCGTGTCTGATAAGGCCTTCATTTAAACCCTCAAGGCGAACGCCAGTTAATTGGTATATTCGCCAGAGTTTCCTTTGGTTAGCGAGCTCTTCTCTTAATAAACGACCCCCATTCTCTAAATCCTCTGCATACTGAGAATAAAGGGATGCGTGATGTCTAAGTTCCCGAGCTTTTTGGGATAGAACCTCTCTATAGTTCTTCTCTGTGGCACCGAGAGCTCGAACTTTCTCTAAAATATCTTTGTTCGAGCGGATTGCGTTCCATTGCATTTGTGTGTAACTTTCTAATTCTGAAGCGTCTCGCATTAAAGCCTGAGCTTGGAGCTCAAACTCTTTCGTAAGTGGTGAGATAGCGGAGCGCCAAAGATCGCTAGCGGCTCTCTCTGATTCTCTGGCTTTCTGAGCAAATTTAAATATTTTATTAGTAGCATCAACGGTAGATTTAGGAAAGCCCTCGGGAAATTTAAATTTTTCAAGAGTTAGAGTTGCGAGCTGTCCCTTCTGAATAAGGCGACCTATTATCCTCTCAGCTTTCTTAGCAGCTTCTGCTTGCAAACGAAATATAATATCTACATAAACATTGTTACCGCCTACTGCTGCCATCCGTGTCTCCAAACACTATTTTCTTAGCTTGCTCAAGGGTTATATTATATTTTTTCTTAAATTCTAAATCTCTCTTACGCAAACTATCTTCTTCAGGATTTATATCAAGTGTTTCAATTTCAGGCTCTCTCTCAATATCAGATACAAGAGCAACTAAATCAATAGCAAACCGTGTAATTGCATCCTCTTCATGATACGGATCCAGCAAATCAGAAGGTCGAACAGATACTTCCTTGCTCATCCGAGCAACTATTCGGAAAAATCCTTATGCTCCTCCTTTATGCTTTCAACCTCTTTAATTGCATTATCAAACCGCTCTAATGAAAAACTTTCAAATAGCTTGGTTTGAAGAAACACAAAATCATCAGGCCGAATGTCATCTATTTCCCAGTCCTTGCCGATTTCGGGCCATACAATAAATCTTCTCATTAGATATTCAATAAGCTGAGGATCGTTTGGTTTATATTCTTTCTGTTTGCTGGCTGCTACTAGCAGATCCCAGGGTGATAAATCTCGCACTTTGATTTTAAGACCTGATGGAAGTTCTAATTCCTTCGGAGCTTTCCACTTCTTATATTCTTCAAGATTCATATCTCATCACCAATTAA
>QMVQ01000177.1 GCA_003661185.1 Candidatus Alkanophagales archaeon
CGCAAGAGCGTGCCCGCAAGGGGCGATAAGAGTGGCAGCAGCCGTCCCGGCAAGCGAGTTGGATGCCATAAAAATGCAACTGGACGCCGTGGCAGTGCGCTTGGAATGGATGAAGCAGAGAATTGAGAATCTGGAAAGTAGGAGGGATGAGTGTGGAGGATGTTGTGAGAATGGTTGATGACCCTTTGGGGCTGCCATTTGAGGAGTTTTGTGAGCGTGCGGTGCGGCTCAGAGAAGAATATGGACTCAAGCCCGAGGACATACCGGCGTGGGAGTGTCCGGTGCAGAAGTGGGCGTTGTGGCACGGCGCTCCGTGTAGGAGGACTGTAGAACGCACAGAGATGTGCCCGGTTTGCGGCAACTACATCTGCCCCGACTGTAAAAACCATGCAGTTGAGGTTATTTCGAGGATTACGGGGTATTTACAGGCGGTAAGCGGTTGGAACGCCGGGAAGCAGCAGGAACTCAAAGACCGACATAGATATAGCGGCGATGCCCTGCTGTAAGGAGAGAGGGCTGGGAATTTCGAGCATGACTCCGGGACTTTGTTGTTCCTGTCATCTCTCTGATTTTGACGACCGCTGTGGCGTTAACTGGCTCCCTCCGCTTTTCAATTTTGGAATTTTTTAACAGCCCGACGAAGCTGACGGCACACTTTTTTATAACCTCAGCAAATGGATTGAAGGAGACGCGCCGGTAGTGTAGCGGTTATCACTGTGCCTTGCCAAGGCACCAACCCGGGTTCGAATCCCGGCCGGCGCACTCTCTTTCTGTGGTGGTAAGATGTTTCAGGTGCCGAAGAGCCATCCAAGATATGAGTCGCTGATAAAGCGGGAGAAGCTGGCGGAAGGCGTGCGTGCGGGGATAACGAGCTTTCAGGGGCTCATTGCGCACGGACGAGGCGAGGCTTTTGACTACCTCATCGGGGAGCGGACGTTGCCGCCAGCGTTAAACGCTACGAAAACGGCAGTTGCGATGCTGCTGCTGGCGGAGCGTCCGGTGCTCTCAGTGAATGGGAACGTCGCAGCACTCGTCCCTTCGGGGATCGTAGAGCTGAGTAGATTTTTAGACGCCCCTCTTGAGATAAACATTTTTTACAGAACAGAAGAGCGGGTTCGTAGGATAAAGGAGCATTTGCTAAGGCACGGCGCCCCTGAAGAGAAGGTGCTAGGGGACAAGCCTGACGCTCTGATCCCGGGACTGGAGCATGCACGGGCAAAGGCGACGAGGCGTGGTATTTACAGCGCGGACGTCGTCCTGACGCCGCTCGAGGACGGTGACCGCTGCGAGGCCCTTGTGAGGATGGGGAAGAGGGTGATTGCGATAGACCTGAACCCGCTTTCGCGGACGGCGAGGGCGGCGACTGTGACGGTCGTTGACGACCTGACGCGCGCGGTGAACAACATGATAAGGTTGGCAGCTGAGCTGAAAGAAGCATCAAGAGGCGAGCTTGAAAAGTTTGTTGAAACTTTTGACAACAGAGGTAACTTGCAGTCGGTGCTGAAAATTATTGCGGAGCGGCTGACGCAACTCGACATCATCGAGCTTGACTGAGATGATAGATAAGCATAAGAGCAGGAGGGAGCTCTTAAGAAAAGTTAGAACGATAGCTGATTATCAGTTTGGGCAAGGTGCGGGCGGTGTTCTTTTTAATGACGACGTAGAGTTCCTGTTTTCGAGGAGGGGACGGGTTGCGCAAGTCTTGAAAAACGGGTGGAGGCTCGTAACCGTCAGAGCAAACGACGGGCTGATGACGTTGAGTCCTGAGGGCGCCCGCCGCCTCCTCGCACGCTTCGAGCCGCCGAGGCTTCGAGTCGTGATGAGCAAGGAGAGCGCGCCGTTCGTGAGAAGAGGCAAGACGGCGTTTGCAAAGCACGTCGTCGATGTCGACCCTGAAATCCGGGCAGGCGACGAGGTCATCCTCGTGGACGAAAACGACACGCTTCTCGGCACCGGGAAGGCGCTGCTCTCCGCCGCCGAAATGCTGACGTTCAAGCACGGCGCCGCCGTGAAGGTGCGTTACGGGGCAGGAGGCGAAGGTTAAGGCTAAGTTGCCACGGCGGCTTAAAGTTGGCATGCATCGCTTCACTCAGATTTAAGTTGTGTTGCAAAAAGGTAAGGTGAAGGCGGTTGCTACAGGCGAGGCTGAGACTCGAAAAGCATGGCAGCTCCTGGGAGTTCCTGAGCAAGTTTTCAAAAGAAGGTGGAGAAGTTGAAGAAATTTTAGCCCTCGAAGTCAAGCGAAAAGGCTTGGTAAAGGCGGCTTAGGAGTTAAAAGGTATTAACGCCATTGGAGAGGGGTATGGTGCCTTGGGCGGGGCAGGCTTGCCGAATCCAAAGTTATAAAAATTCGCAGCTCTACTTTGAACAAGCAGGATGCTAACAAAAGAATTCGTAAGGGACATTACGGTCATGCTTTTGCGGCGGGCGGCGGTTAGCTTGCCAAGTGACGTGCGGGCGGCGTTAGTCTGGGCTTACAACGAGGAAAACGATAAAATTGCAAGACTCCAGCTTGAAAACATCATAAGAAACTTCAACGTAGCACGGCAGAAACTAAGACCTCTTTGTCAAGACACGGGGCTACCGACGGTCTACGTGAGCGTTGGGCGTGGGTTCTACGAGGCGGCGGGCGGCGACGTTTTCTGGACGCTGCGTGACGGAATTCTCGAAGGTGTGAGCGTCGCCACCGACGAGATACCGTTGCGGGCGAACGCCGTAGAGCCGCTGACAAGACTCAGCCGAAATGGGAATGTCGGCGAAGGTGTGCCGTGTCTGGAGTTTGAACTTACGGACGGCAGCTGCGTGGAACTTGCGGTGCTGCTGCGTGGCGGCGGCGCCGAGAACGCCAGCGCCTTCAGAATGCTTACGCCTGCGGATGCAGAGACGACGAGCCATCGTATAAAAGAGTTCGTGCTTGAGACCGTTCTAAACGCAGGCGGCAAGCCCTGTCCGCCCGTGGTCGTGGGCGTGGGTATCGGTGGCTGCGGCGTCGCTGACGCTTTTAAGCTTGCAAGACGAGTGTTACTACGGCGTATCGGCGAGAGGAACGAGGACGAGACGCTTGCGAAGCTTGAGGAGGAGCTACTTGCTGAAATTAATGAGACAGGTATTGGACCAATGGGTTTGGGTGGGAGAACAACGGCGCTCGATGTTCACGTAAAAACGGCGGATTGCCACGTTGCGAGCTTACCCGTTGCCGTCAGCCTCTCATGCTGGGCTTTAAGGCGGACGTTTGCAAGAATCCACGCCGACGGGCGGCTTGAGTATTTTTAAGGGACAGAATTAGAGATAAAAAATAGAAAAGTAAAGGTTACCTTCCCATCGGCACGATGAAAGCTACTTGGTGTCCTGCGTGGTGTGGCGTGAGCATACCGATGCCTGCAGTCTTTCCGTCCTCGAACCAAACCTTTATTAAGCAACCCTGCATCTCGCTCACAGTCGCACCGTAAGCGGGGTCGTCGAAGGTGTCAGGGTCGAGGCTGAAAGATGCTACCTCATTGTAGTCGAAGTTAGTAAACTCGACCATCGCGCCGGGCAGTGCCGTGTTCGTCGGATACAGAACAGTTGCGCTGCCACCGGGCGGTGCGACTACACTAAATACTCCATCAGCGTCTATGATCAGTTCCCTACCATCTGCAGTCTCAGCAAGCAAAGGGTTCAGCTCTACAAACCGTATCTTCTTGCCACTTGCCAAGTTCTTTATGTTTAGCGTTATGTCGTAACTTGTCGGCGGACCTAAAATCCACGCAACTGCAAGAGCTCCCGACTTTCCTTCAGGTGTGAAAGCCGCATAGGTCTTCCCTGTAGCAGCATTCCTGTTAATATCGGCTTTCACAAGAGCGTTCGCCGCAAAAACTGAATCTCGCTTATATATAAACTTTC
>QMVQ01000178.1 GCA_003661185.1 Candidatus Alkanophagales archaeon
GCGGACTGCATCCCTGCGAAGGTGGAGGACATTGAGCTGACCACGGCATTCGACATTGACGTGAGCAAGGTGGGCAGACGCCTCTCAGAGGTCGTTCGGGCATACTGGCATGACGGGATAAAATTCGAAAACGACTACCGTGTCAAGCTGGGCTACGAGGACCTGCGAGGGCGGGACGTCGCCGTAGATCTCGAAGAGATTGTGGGGCGGCTGGTTGACGAGTATCGGCAGGAAGATGCTGACATTTTCGTAAATTTAATAACGACTGAGAAGGCGGAGCCCTTCGAGGACGTGCAGGCGCTGAAAAGGGCGATAAAAGAGAACGCCGTGGACAGGGTCTCGCCGGCACAGCTATATTTCTACTCAGTCGCTGAATACGAGCGCCCATCAGCATTCATAAACTGCATACCGTCGCCGATCGCGAACGACCCGGCATGCGTGGAGCTTGCAAGACGCTCTAAGACCGTGGTCTTCGGCGACGACGGGGCGAGCGGTGCCACGCCCCTGACCGCTGACCTCCTTGCACACCTGCAGCAGCGGGGACGCAGAGTCCTTTGCATCTCCCAGTTCAACATCGGCGGCAATACCGACTTCCTCTCGCTCCTGGAGCCCGAGCGCAACGCCTCCAAGGAGACGACGAAAAGCTCCATCGTCTATGATATCCTAGGCTACGACGCCCCTCACTTCATCAAGCCCACCGGTTACCTTAAGCCGCTCGGCGACAAGAAGTTCGTGGCGATGCACATCCCCTACATCTCGTTCAACGGCGCCGAGGACGAACTGATAATCAATGCGAGGATCAACGACAGTCCGGCGCTCGCAGGACTCATCGTCGACCTGATAAGGCTTGCGAAGCTCGCCATCGAGCGTGGCGAGTTCGGGACCGTGTATCCGATAAACGCATTCTACATGAAGATGCCAGGACCTAGGGAGGCACGAGCAATCCCGAAGGTCTTCGCTTTCGAGCTGGTGAAGGGCTGGGTCTATGAAGGCGCTGATACTGGCGGCTGGAAGGGGCACGAGGCTGAGACCTATTACGACGGGGAGGCCGAAGTCCGCAGTTGAGGTCTGCGGCGTCCCCCTCATCCTCCGCAATCTTTTTTTCCTTGAGAAATTGGGGTTGGATGTCGTCGTTGTCGTCGGCTACAAAGCGGAGGAGCTTGTGAGAATTCTGAAAGACAGAGCGGAAGTCGTTTACAATGACAACCTCGACAAAGGCAATGCATATTCTGTTTTCTGCTCAAAAGAGGCTTTGCGGAATGAAGATAAATTTCTTGTTTTGATGGGCGACCACCTTTACAGCTTTGAATTCCTGAAAAAAGCTCTGGACGCCCCCGAAAACTCGGCAATCGTCTGCAGGGAGAATGAGGTGATAGGGGTAGAGGAGGCGACGAAAATTCTTGCAGAAGACGGCAAAATCGTGGACATAGGCAAGGACTTGGAAAATTGGAATTACATAGACACCGGCGCCTTCATGTGCACGCCTCGCATTTTCGAAGTGCTGGATGAGATTTTTGCAGAAAGGAGTAGTGCAGAGTGGTCAGAGACTGTCAAAGCCGCTGAGATGAGCGTTTACGAGGTGGATGAGTTTTGGGTGGACATCGACACCCCTGAGGACGTAAAAAAGGCGGAGAAAGCCCTTCTAAAAAGCTTAATCAAGCCTGAGGATGGAATTATTTCCAGAAATTTGAACAGAAAACTCTCGCTTAGGATTTCTAAATTTTTGTGTTCTTATAACGTGCATCCTAACACTATTTCCACATGTTCATTCCTACTGTCGTTAGCGGCGGCAGTGTTCTTCTCCCACGCCTCTTACCTCCTAGGGGGGCTGTTAACGCAGGTTTCGTCAGTGATTGATGGCGTTGATGGAGAGGTGGCAAGGTTAAAGTTCCAAGCGTCGAGCTTCGGCGGCTTCTACGATGCAATCCTCGACAGATATGCCGATGCGCTCATCCTCGCCGGTATATTTCTCTCCCTTCCCTTTTCCAGCCCTAACACCCACATCGGTCTCATCAGCTTCTTCTCCTTCTTTTTTGCGGTTTTAGGCACGTTTCTCATCAGCTATTCCACTTCCAAGTTTTACGAGACCTTCAAGATGCGGGCTGAGCGGCTGGAGCGGGGGCTAAGACTCATTCCGGGGAAGAGGGATGAAAGACTGTTCCTTATTTTCGTCTTTTCGACATTTGCGGAGTTTTATGCAGCTACGACGCTCATGCTGATGCTTCTCGTTTTACTCGCAACATTAACAAATGGACGTGCCGTCGGCAGGCTGCTCATCGCAAGACGCTTGGAGCAAGAGATGAGGCTGCGACGAGCCGGCTAAAATACCGCTACGGCTCCTGCGGGCGAGAGTCACAGCCCGAGGTGCCTGTTTCGCATCGTCTTCGTTCTGCGTAGAGCGGAATCGGTCAAAGCCCTAATTTCGCAAGCCTCGTCACAAAGTCCACAACTCTGCAAGAATAGCCAAACTCGTTGTCATACCACGAGAGCACCTTCACAAGGTTTCCGAGGGCATTCGTGGAGGGCGCATCCACGATTGAGGAGTGTTCGTCGCCGATGAAGTCTATGGAGACGAGCGGTTCGTGGCAGACCGCCAGTATGCCTCGAAGCTCGTTGTTTGCGGCGTCTTCGAACGCATTATTCGCTTCTTCGGCGCTCACTTCCCGCTCGAGCTCCGCCACGAGGTCCACGATGGAGACGTTCGCCACCGGCACCCGCATCGCAAGCCCGTCGAGCTTGCCTTTCAACTCGGGGATGACCTCGCCGATTGCTACCGCCGCTCCTGTCGTCGTCGGGATGATGGAAAGCGCTGCTGCCCTCGCCCGCCGTAGGTCGCTGTGCTGCAGGTCCAAAATGCGCTGGTCGTTCGTGTAAGCATGGACAGTCGTCATGAAACCCTTCCGGATGCCGAATCTCTCATGCAAAACTTTAGCGACAGGCGCCAAGCAGTTCGTCGTGCACGACGCCAGCGAGACGATCTGATGACGCTCGTGGTCATACATGGCGTCGTTTATGCCAGGCGCAATAGTCACGTCAGGATTTTTTGCAGGTGCAGTGATAACAACCTTTTTGCAGCCCGCTCTCAAGTGCTTTGACGCTCCCTCGCGGTCTCGGAAACGTCCCGTCGCCTCGACTACGACATCCACTTCGAGCTCCCGCCACGGAAGCCTCTCAGGGTCTCGCCCCGAAAGCACCTTTATCCGGCAGTTGCCAACCACTAGCTCGTCGCCGTCAGCCCGCACGTCCTCGTTAAGAGTGCCGTGCACGGAGTCATATTTCAGGAGGTGCGCCAGCGTGCTCGCCGCCGTGAGGTCGTTCACTGCTACGATTTCAAAGGCGGAGCCGAGCACGCCCTTTTTAAGAGCGGCACGCAATACTATCCTTCCTATCCTCCCAAAGCCGTTTATTGCCACCCGCATGAAAGAGAATTAAAGAGAAGATTTTAAAAAATTAGGCGTTTAAGCTTGGTGGTTCTACTCTTGTTTTCAAAGACGCCAGACGGCGGGAGGCTTTTTAAATTATGGACATGATGGTGAGCAGCAGCTAACGCCAGCGGAAAGCGCGTGCCTCGCAAATCGGCGTGCGCGCAACAAATGGAACGAGATACAAAGTTTGTATAGTTATATGCAACTTACTCGCACTTTACAAGAGGATGCATCTTATTTCATGAGCTCGTTCTCAAAACCTTTATCTTTTTGTTGCTTGCAAGACCCTTCCGCACGGGAGGGGCAAGGGGAGGTGGGCGGGTTAAGTATTAAGTAAATACTCTTGCCAGATAGACTGTATCTTGTAGCCCGCTCCTTAAGAGAGGGGTGGGATGCGGTTCGTGACCGTCCCGAAGGTGCATGGGCTCAGAGCGTGAAGCTCCGAGTGAACGCC
>QMVQ01000179.1 GCA_003661185.1 Candidatus Alkanophagales archaeon
CCATAAATAGCTCACACAACAGCTCATCTCTCACTAGCCTCAGTAGCTCAGAGCCGTCGACTTCAAGGGAGTGAGGCATTACGGGGATATCTCGCTCTCCAGCTATGTTTAGCGCTTGGCTCGTCCAATAGGCGCCCCGTATTATCGTGTCCGTGCCGAGGTCGCAATCTCTATATACTCTGCCCGCTATGGAGAATAACGAATACGCTATCTCTTCGACAGCCATCCTAGAACTCAACATAATCCTCACCTCCCATCTCTTCCAGCTTCTCCAACTTAGCGAGCCACCTTCTTAGCGGCCTAAGCTCCTTGAGCTCCTCCTCCGCCTCCCTCAGCTTGGCTCTCAACTCGGCTACCTCAGCCTCAAGTTCCCGGTTTCGTCTCTTAGCCCGATGAGCCTCCACTGCCATTTCGGCATAGGCACCCGCAATGTATGCCCATTCGGCGCACTCGACATCTCGTGGGTCCGGAGGTAATACTCCGAACCGCTCGGTAATCTGTCCCACTCCTGTTGCCTCTGCTACGCTCTCTGTCACATTTACGACATAACGGGTAATTAGTGTATGTGATCCTGGGTTACCTCCGCGCTCAGGTAGCGCATTCTGAGCAAGGTTCTGTGCGAGAGCCCTGGCCTTAGGTGAAGTCCTAGCTAGCTTTTCGTTAGCGGCCTTGACCACCGCCCTGGCCTTGCCCTCCATATAGGCCTCATCATTTAACGGGTAGCCACAGGAGCTACAGAAGGCTGCGCCTGGCTCAACCCTCGATCCGCATTGTGGGCACTTGATTATGGGCGTAAGAGGCCTAAGTTTCTTTAGCCTCCATGCCCTCTTGATCGCTTCTATTGCCATCTTGGCCGCGATGCCCGCCATGCATGAGAAGAGCATGTATATTGCCTGCCATATATCATTAACCATGGTATCACCTCCTCGCCCTCTCCCGGGGGCACAATAGAGGGCGAGGAGAGAGAGGAACGTGGCTCTCTTCCAAGCCCCCCGGGGCTCTCCCAGGGGCGGGGTGCTATCCCCGGTCTCTATTTCCTCACGATGCCATTACAAGTCCTCTCCTGAATCAAAAAAGTGTTTGGGGCCCCTGCGCCATAAGACGCAGGGGGGAGGCTGCCTGCATCGTCCCCGGGGCAGCCTCCGCCTCGTCCCGGGGGTCGGCACAGCTTTTTATAGCCTCCTTACGAACATATACGGCCGTGGGCGGGCTAAGGGCATGGAGGCGGGCGTGAGGCTGAAGGCCCGGTATGCCTTGCCCGCGGCCGCCTTCTCCATCGAGCGACGGGCTTTCCCCGTCCTCGCCCCAAACCCCTTTGCATCGCCTCATCGTGAGCATGTGGGTGGGTCGCCCACACGCCCCTTGGCACTTCGCTCCACAAGCGTTAGCTTGTGGAGCTGCATCAGCCCGTCTAACTTAGTAGCTCATCCCTTATAAGTTTTACTCTCTATCCGCAGCTTATGAGTCAGCAGCTAATGTCAGTAGTAGGGAGCTAACAGCAACTTTTATAAGAGGCTCCTAACATAAAAGAAACTGATGAGGGAGCGTGAGCATAACATAAGAGAGCTGCTAAATAAGAAGCCAATGGCTGCAAGAATACTGGAGATCCTATATCAGAGAGGGAAGCTAAGGCCCATCGAAATGAAATCCATATTAAACTTCGAGCCAGGGCCGGCTCTATATGCCACACTTTCTGATCTTATAGAACGTGGCCTTATTGTAAAGGATAGAATAAAGGGTAAAAGAATGACATTTTACAGACTTACTCCGCAAGGAAAGATCATAGTAAGACGACTCCTGCCAGAATTATCCCTAAAAATTATGGGAAGTGAGCCTGAGAAGCCTATTTTAGACCTAGAGCCTTCTTGGGAACACTCGATGTTATATCGGGAGAGTCTTTGGCACAATGATAGAGATAAGGGCGCGAAACTGCTTAATCATGAGAATATCGATGTTATCCTATTATTTTCTGGAGGGAGAGATTCAACAATTGCGGCTCTAAGACTAGCAGAACGAGAGAAAAGAACATTCTTGCTCACCTTCAAACACGATTATATAAAGGATTGGGACATAGCCGTTTTTTACATAAATGACAGATATCATGAGATTAAAAAGGCGTTACGTGAATCTACGCTTGAGGAATATATTGTCGGATGGTGTTATTCAGACTGTGGTGGGGCATTTAGCTATATATGTCATCAATCATTCGAAAAGGACATTCGGACATATGGCACTCCAATAATATTATGTGTAGGATGTAAAATGGCTATGTTGGCTGAGGCTGCCGTTTTGTGCAAATTACATAACATAAGATATTTGATGGACGGCGCTAATAGTGGAGAAGGCGGAAGATTCATAGATAAGGCAGAATTCAACAATATATTTAAAAACTTTCTTAAAGATGAATTCGAAATAATATATGATAATCCCGTTTATAATGAGCGCTGTTTGCATACTAAATTAGAAGCCACTAAAGCGCTCCTAAGATATGGTATATATACGAAAGCACATGAAGCTTTTTGTTCATTGAGATATCTAACAACTAAGGAATTCGAGGGAATCGAAGACGATGTTAAAGCTTACATAGAAAGCAAGCTTAAACTTATGCATAAATACATAAATGAGCGGCTAAAGAAGATTAAGAATGGAGAAGAAAGAGAGTTTCTATGGTGACAACAAATGATGATACAGAATGAAGAGAGAAAGGTAGTATTCGTTGCTCACTGCATTTTAAATCAATATGCGCGAGCCATAGGTGTAAAAGCTATAATGATTCCACTTATCACCCCCTTGCTGCGATTTTTAATGGATATGAGATGTGCTATAATTCAGATGCCTTGTCCGGAGGTAGAATATGAAGGACTATTCCGCATTGCTTCTGGTAAGAGAAGGTATGATACCCCGGAGTATAGAGCGATATGTCGGAGAATAGCTACGGATGTCACGGATCTAATAATTAAATATAAAGATGCGGATTTTAAAATAATTATATTAGGTGTGGACGGCTCGCCAAGTTGTGGTGTGAACTTTTGGGGACGGGGTTGGATGAAGGGTAAGGGCATCTTCATTGAGGAATTAGAAGATCTATTAAAGAATAAGAATGTGGACATACCTTTCGTGGGGGTTAATATTATGAGAATCCGTGAGACTATTAGAGAATTATCTGAGTTATTGTGATGCAACACGTCGGGTATCCCGAATGACTGCTCTGACGTGCCTCGTCTCTATGCGATGCTTTAATTTTTACCACTTAAGGAAGTCTATCACTCTCTTACATATTCTAAGTTCAAGGAACAATATGAACATAGAGAGGGATGAGGAAACCTGTGAGACAAGACGCGTCCCTGGCTGGAATAAGTTTTGGAGGACATGAAATTATCAAAGAACTTCAAAAAAGATGTTCGGAGACCTCCAGGGATTTCTGCAACCTAGCTCACATGCCGGGAGAGCTATATCAAGGTCTGAAGCGGGCATGCCAATAGTCAGCTACTCCTCGCCCTCCTCAGCTACCGAGGATGGCACAAGGTATCGTGTGGAGTGCTCCTTAACGTCCTTCTGGAATTTCTGGATTCGGCTCCTGATCCTCAAATAGCTGGGCTAGTAGCACGGACGTGCCAAGAAAAAGCGCACTCGGTCATGGTGAGATCACCTCTGTGAGCAGAATGTTCCGTCCTCGTGGTGAGAGATGCTAAAGAAGTAACAGCAGATAAGCCTAATTACCTTAGGCTTATATTCTTTCATCAAGTTCAGCTATTTTGCGCATTACGGCAGGGATACTATTACCCACGATAATGCCTAATTCCTCACATCTTCTAATGAATTGATCGGGAGGGCGTTCTGCACAGACGTAGAGGATTAAAGCATCCGGTTTCC
>QMVQ01000180.1 GCA_003661185.1 Candidatus Alkanophagales archaeon
ATGCTCCACGCAGCCGTAATATTCGGCTTAACCGAGAGACAGGAGCAAGCACGCACAGTTCGTTGTGAGACATCTACCGAATACGGGAAACGAAGCTTAAATGCCGCACTTTTGCATAAGGCTGCTGACCTTCCCGTCGCTGCTTTTCCTCAGCATACTTGCGAAGAAGATTATAAAGGGCTCGTAAATCTTAAAGCGATGTTCGGATTAGAGGTGCAGCTATGCGGCGTCAAGCTGAGAAACCCGACAATTCTTGCTGCTGGTATTTTAGGAACGAGCCCGCACGTTCTCAAGAGGGTTTACGACGCAGGCGCCGGCGCAGTCACGACGAAATCCATCGGACCGAGAGAGCGAGAGGGGCATCCGAACCCCGTCGTCGTGGAGTTCGAGTGCGGGCTTCTGAACGCCGTCGGGCTGCCGTCGCCGCCGCTTGAGGAGAGTGTGGAAAATCTGCGCAAAGCCGTGAAGCTTGTAAAAGGACCGGTGATAGCAAGCATCTACGGCGAGACCGCTGCCGATTTCAGGCTCGTCGCATCGCACGTCTCCGAAGCGGAGCCGGCGATGGTCGAGCTCAATATTTCATGTCCGAACGTCGAAGGGCGCATCCCCGCATTGAACCCTACGGAGAGCGCCGAAATCGTCGGCGCCGTCAGAGACGTTGTAAGGCAGCCTCTGATAGTGAAGCTAAGCCCTACAGACACTTTTAGGATAAAGGAGGTAGCAAGGGCGGTTGTGGATGCCGGCGCCGACATCATAGCCGCTGTAAATACAATGCCTGCGATGGTCATTGACGTGAATTTCGGGCGTCCGGTGCTCTCGAACAGAAGAGGGGGCATGAGCGGCGCCGCCCTCCGCCCGATAGCGGTGCGCTGCGTCTACGACATTTACGAGGAAATAGCGGCTGCGGACATCCCGATAATAGGAATGGGCGGCGTTAGTTCCGGTAGGGATGCTTTGGAAATGATGATGGCGGGCGCGAGTGCCGTCGGCGTCGGAACCGCAGTCCTCAAAGGACTTGACGTATTTAAACGCATCTTAGCTGAAATGGAGGAATTTTTGAAAAAGCGAGGTTTTTCATTGACTGAGATTGTAGGAATGGCACACAAATAGAGGGATGGCAAAGCCAAGAGCTACGAGGGTCGAAAGAGTAGTGATGGAAAATGTAAGAGTGAAGACCCTCGTGTTCGATTTGGAATTAGAAGCACAGCCCGGGCAATTTATCATGCTCTGGCTGCCTGGCGTTGACGAGAAGCCATTTACGCTAAGCTACATGCCGAAAGTGGGCGTGAGCGTTGCAAGGGTCGGCACCTTCACGCAAAGACTGCATGAAATCAATGAGGGTGAAATGCTGGGCGTAAGAGGACCTTATGGTCATGGTTTCCGCCTCTTAGGCGAGAAGGTCTGCATGGTCGCCGGCGGCGTCGGCGCCGCGGCACTCGCTCCGCTGGCGGAGACGCTGAAAGCGTCAGGAGCGAAAATAACGACGATACTTGGAGCTAAAAGCGCGTCGGAACTCCTTTTTGAGAGGAGGTTTTTGGCGTGTGGTGAGGTGTCCGTGTGCACCGACGACGGCTCTAAAGGTAAAAAAGCTCTTGCGACCACCTTGTTTTTGGAATTGCTTGAGCGTCGTGATTTTGACGCCGTTTACGCCTGCGGGCCCGAGCTTATGATATACGAGGTTGCGAGGCTGTGCGAGGAGCGTGGCATAAAAATGCAGGCTGCCATTGAGAGATACATGAAGTGCGGAATCGGGATTTGCGGGAGCTGCGTGCTCGACGGGTATCGTGTGTGCGTCGAGGGTCCGGTCTTTGACGGAAAGACGCTTCTTAGGAGCGAAGAGTTCGCAAGTGTGCGAAGAGAGCATTCCGGACGCTTGGTGCGCATTTAGTAGCGGGGGGTGGATTCGAACCACCGATCTCCGGGTTATGAGCCCGGCGGGATTTCCTGACTACCCCACCCCGCTATCATGAAAACCCCATGCCCGGCGCTTCTCGCTCCCGCCTTGCACGCCCTCACGATATCGTTAGTCGGGCGGTTATATTTTAACGTTTCTCCTTTAAATATTTTCTTCTCCGAAAGCGACAAGGGGAACTCGGCATCCATAGGGCATGCTAAACGCTCGAGGCTTAAGTTAAGTTTTCAAGAGAAAGATTAAGCGTGTTTCCGCAATACAAATATTCATGGCATGGTGTGTTGCTGGCTCAATACATTTTTTCATGAAGCATGTGGAAAGGCAATGAGGACGCCGCTTAGCCGTGAGCGCTGTCAAAATATAGTTTCGCCTTACTTTTTATTATGTGGACGTATGCGAGGGCGGGCGTCGATATCAAGAAGGAAGCTGCAGTCGTAAGAGCGTTACGTGAGGGGCTGCGCAAGGTCAGCAGCGACCTGAGCGTGGTCGGGCACTTCGCAGGACTCATCGAGCTTCCATTCGACAGCGAGCATTTACTTGCGCTCACTTGCGACGGCGTTGGCTCGAAAATGCTAATTGCGCAAAAACTGGGGAAATTCGACACGATAGGCATAGACTGCATTGCGATGAACGTGAACGACATTATTTGCGTGGGTGCTAAGCCGCTGGCGTTCGTGGACTACTTGGCGGTGCAGCAGCTCGACGAAGAAGTTGCGAAGGAGATCGCTGAGGGTTTGCAGAAAGGAGCGGAGCTTGCGGGTGTCCGCATACTCGGCGGGGAAACTGCAACGCTTCCCGAGCTGATAAATGGTATTGATCTTTCAGGAGCGTGCGTCGGCTACGTCCGCAGGGACGCTGTCGTCAGCGGCGAGAAAATAGAGAAAGGTGACGTTATCATAGGTTTAGAGAGTAGCGGCATCCATAGCAACGGCTTGACGCTTGCAAGAAAGGTTATAGAGAGCGCTGGACTCTCCTACGAAGCGAACTTCCCATATGGCGCCAAGACCATAGGCGAGGAGCTTTTGACGCCGACGAGGATTTACGTTAAAGAGGTTTTAGAGCTTTTGCGCACGTGCGAAGTGCACGGCTTGGCACACATCACAGGCGGCGGACTGCTTAAACTTCTGAGGCTTACAAAGCTCGCAGGCAAGGATTTAGGCTTTGAGCTTAGCGAGCCTTTAGAGCCACAGCCGATTTTCACGTTTTTGCAGGAGTTAGGCGGGATTAAGGACGCAGAAATGTATAAGACGTTCAATATGGGCATGGGCTTTGCTGTCGTTGTTCCCGAAAGCGAGGAGCAGAAAGCAAGAAGAATCGCAGGCGGAAGAGTAGTAGGGCGAGTCATTAAGGGCAGAGAAGTTAGAATTAAGGATGTGCGCATAAGGTGAGGAGGGGATGGCGAAGAGAATCTCAGTGGATGAGTATTTCATGGAGATAGCGAAAGTCGTGGCGAAACGCTCGACGTGCCTCCGCCGCCAGATAGGGGCAGTCATCGTGAAGAACAAGATTATCGTCTCGACGGGCTACAACGGCGCTCCGAGGGGGCTGCCACACTGCATAGACATCGGTTGCATTCGTGACGAGCTTGGAATCGCGAGCGGCGAGCGGCACGAGGTCTGTCGCGGGGTGCATGCTGAACAAAATGCTCTCATACAGGCGGGACGTGCTGCGGAAGGAGCGACGCTTTACGTAAACGCTTATCCTTGTAAAATATGTGCGAAGCTGATAATAAACGCCGGCATAAAACGTGTCGTTGTATCCGGCGAATACAGCGACCATGAGGGCTTAGAGCTACTGAAAGAGGCGGGCATCAATGTTGTGTTCTTGAATGAAGCTGAAGGTAAAACAGCAGACAATTAAACAAGAGTCTTAAGTTTTTTGTAAATCTCTTCAACCTGCTG
>QMVQ01000181.1 GCA_003661185.1 Candidatus Alkanophagales archaeon
AAGGGCAAGAGCATAACGGTGGCGGTGCCTTTAAAACTCATGCCTAAGGGATTCGAACCATCACACGTGTTCGAGTTACAGGTTGAGAGTGGGGACAGTAGCCCTAAACAGCCAGCCAAGCTCGTGGCATGCGGTCTGAACGTCGTTACGGACACTCAAAATTCATCAGTCCTGATATTCGACGACCCGCTGCTTGCGGTGAACGTGAACACACCACATGAGCTTGAGCTGGCGAGGCATATTGCTAAACAGTTAGACTATTATAAGGTCCAAGCCTCCGTTAAAACATGGACTACGAGGCGATAACTTACGAAAAAGAGGGAGAGGGTATCGCCGTAATCACGCTGAACCGCCCTGAGAAACTGAACGCCCTGAGCATAAAGATGACTGAGGAACTGGACGATGCGCTCAGCCATGCCGAGACGGATACCGATGTGCGAGCAGTTGTATTGACGGGGGCAGGGCGTGCGTTCTCTTCAGGCTACGATCTTGAGGAGATGAAAGCGTATCCTTTTGACATGCCGGAGGAGATATGGCAATTTGAGCGGAAAAAGGACTTCGAGCGGATGCTCCACGTCTGGAACTGCGAAAAGCCGACGGTGGCAGCGGTGAACGGCTATGCGATTGCAGCGGGCTTCATTCTGGCGAGCATGTGCGATATTGTCATTGCGGCGGAGAATGCGAAGTTCGGCATGCCCGTCGTCAGACTCGTTGCGGCAGCGGACGCCGAAGTTAGTTTTTTGCCGTGGCTCGTCGGCGTTCGCAAGGCGAAGGAGCTTTTGTTCCTCGGCGAGATGTTCGACGCGAAAGAGGCAGAACGCATAGGGCTCGTGAATAAGGTCGTGCCGCCCGACCGCGTCTTGGAAGAGGCGAAAGAAGTTGCGAAGAAAATCGCAGAGGCGCCGCCGTTTGCCATCAGGCTCGTGAAGGCATCAATCAACCGCACGCTCGACATCATGGGCTTCACCGCCGCCCTCAAAGCACACTTCGACACGCACATACTTTCGCATGCAACTCGTGAAGCGAAGGCGTTTCAGACGAATATTAAAGAGAAAGGGGTGAAGGCTGCACCGTATAAGAGGTAAAACCTTAAATTGTTTTCCTACTTATACAGAAGTAGTGCACGAAATGGATGTAGTAAAACTTTCTGCGAAAGAGCAAGTGGTCATCCCGGCTTGGATACGGAAAGAGTTTGATCTCTCAAAAGGGGCAGGCTTCTGATTAATAAGCTGGCGAAGAAGCGGATTGAACAAATTACGCACTCAGACTTGAAGGTAATATAGAGGTAAACGAGGAGATTGCAGTAAAAGCCGGCGAGTATAAGACAAAAGCTATTCCAATTGCGGACGCGTTCATAGCCGCAAGCGCAAACTCGGTCAACGCTAAAGTCGTTATCGGCTATGAGCATTTTGAAAAGACAAGGGTTGAAATAGTGAGATTTAGAGATTAAAGTTACGGGACGTTGCAGCTCGTAAAAGCCTTATATTTAACGTAACTATACCATACTCTAACGAAGTATGATAAAATTGCTCCTAAAGAGGCGGGGGCAAATCCTACAGCATCTGTTATTGACGATTCCTTGAAAAACTTACTACGTTTATCCTCTTGTCTCCGTCTTGCATATAGAGACCGCTTTCAGTTTTTCTCCACACTTCCCCCGCCTTTCTGTACCATTTCAACTTCTAATAGACAGAGCAAAATAAAATACCGCTAAAATTAACCAAAATAACATCTTTCCTCCCATCATACATGCCCCTTTAATGCTTAGCTACCTAAACGACGACGCAAGCAACGCACTACCGATGGCGCCGATGAACTGCGGGTATTTTGGCACGATGACATCGAAGCCGAGGACATCGCTCATTGCTTTCGGAACGCCGGCGACGAGCGACGTGCCGCCGACTTCGATGGCGGGTTGTCTCAAGTCAATTTCTTGCAGCAGCTGCTCCTTGACCTGCTCGACGACGGAGTAGCAAGCGGCGGCGGCGACGTCCTCCTTGCGCGCGCCTCTTGAGAGCGCCGATACCAAATCCTGAATGCCGAAAACGATGCAGTAGCTGTCCATTTTCACTTTTTCGGGATCGCCTTCGAGTGCGAGCTTTCCGAGTTCTTCAACGCCCACGCCGAGCCTCCGTGCGGTCATCTCAAGGAAGCGTCCGGAGGCGCCTGCGCAAATTCCGCCCATCGTGAAGTTGTCAGGAATGCCGTCCCTTGCCGTTATTATCTTGTTGTCCATGCCGCCGATGTCCACGACCATACACTCTCCTTTTAGGAGCCCGGCAAGATACATCGCCGCCTTTGAGTTCACTGTCAGCTCCTCTTGGATGAGGTCGGCGTTAAAGTGCTTTCCGACGATGTGCCGTCCGTAGCCCGTGGTGCCCAACGCCTCTATCTCCTCACGGCGGACGCCTGCCCGCTTTAACGCCTCCGCAAAAACCTTCTCAGCGGTCTTCACCGGGTCGGTGGTGTGCGTCCAGAAGGCGCCAAGAACCTCATCGTCCTGCATGATTGCGGCTTTCGTCGTCGTCGAGCCCGAATCTATGCCGGCGGTAAGTCCTTCCTGCTTATTCCTTTCCAGAATGTGCCGCTTTGTAACTATCGTGACGAGCGCCTCCATTCTCGTGAGAAGCTCGCCAGCTCGAGTCCTCTCAGTAAAGGGATACATGACGACAGGCAGCCCTGTTTTCTCCTGTATTACTCGCCTGAGTTCAGTTCTGACGACAGCGCCCCGTGGGCATTTGTGGCACGTTGCGATGAACACGGCGTCGGCGTCGCAAAGATTCTCAGCGACGGCATATCCCCTCGCCAAAGCAACTCTTAACCCCTCACTCCGCGCGTCAAATCCAAACTCCTTCTCCTTGTCGCGAGCATAATCAAGGGAGATTTCAGGCACGAAAATCTCGGCACCGACGGCTTTCGCCGCCGCCTCTATCTCACGCTGCACGTTACCGTAAACCGTCCCGCAAGATACTTGTGCTATTTTTATCTTAGCCATCCTCTTTTGTTCCTCCACAATTTTATTAGAAATTATCGTTTACGAGTCTTGAGTTGCCGTCAGGGGACATCTTTAGCCTTATCTCATAAATAGCCTCCGAAGCAATCTGCTCCTTAAAATAAAATAATTATTATAAAGGAAAATGATTAAAAGGAACAGGGGTGGCATCATGGGTGTTAAGCATCCGGATCGAATTGACCTATACGACGAGCGTGGCGAGCGAATTGCGGAGGGCATCCCGTTGGACGCAATAAGCCCGCTGCACAATCCTGCGATAAAGAAAATTTGTGAGACGTTCAAGCGCTCGGTGATTGTGGATTTAAGGCGGATTGAAGACTCGCTGCGTTCTGGACGCATGGGCAGCGAAATGGGCGTGGGCGGGGAGTGTCAGATTCCGGGCATCGAACTCGACTTGCCCATCGTGGAAAATGCCGAGAAGCTTGCGGAGCTTGTTGAAAGATACGTGCGGGCGAGCGATGACGACGACACGAACGTGCAGGTGCTCGGCGGCGAGATAATGCTCGTGCAAGTGCCGACCGTCCGTATGAACATGGCAAGCGATTGGGCATCTGCGACCGTGAACGTTGGGATAGCGACGGCGCACGCCATCATCGAGCTTTTCGGCGTGACGCCGTTCAACGGCTCTAACGTGATAAAATCGGCAATTTTCGGTAGATATCCACAATCAATAACGCTGCGAGGCGCCGTCACGGGGTTACTGCGCGGCTGGCCGCCGGCGCTCGACGGCGTCGGGCTGGCATTTCGCACAAACGCGGTGAACGACATCGTGGCTATCACAAACAAGAACAC
>QMVQ01000182.1 GCA_003661185.1 Candidatus Alkanophagales archaeon
CCCGCTTCATTTCCTTAGATTGTTTAAAACTTCAAAAATCGGAAACAAAACTTCAAAAATCGGAAACAAATTTTTCAAGGACGCAAAGATTTATAATACGGGTCTCAATAGCTTGCAAATTTCTTAAAACGAGGGCGTGTGCAGACCACTATTTTCCCTTCCCTGTTTTCTGTGGTAGCACGCAGATACGCCGATATACGTCAGTAGCTATAAGCTGACTACACAAAAGGCTAAGGAATTCAAAACGGCTCAAGAACACACCCGAAGTTCGAGGCGTCGGGGGGCGGAGCTGCGGGGTGTTGAGTCGGCACAAACGTCGTGGCGCTTGTGAGCTACTACACGGCTAAGCCGGGAGCTTCACGTTAAGCCTCTCCACTCCGACTCCTTGAGGAGCACCGCTCCGGTTCCGAGTCGGAGTTTCACGACGGGGCTGGCTCACCGCAGCCCCTGCCCGCAGGATAACCCGCCGCATCCCGCCCTGCGAGGCTTTCTGCGAGGTAGAATGGTAATCGCTTCTGCTAACGCTCTTGGCGTGAGCATCCACACAGAAACGCCTTAACTCTTTTCCTTTTACCCTGTTGCGATAAATGCCGCCGCGGCAGCACGTGCTTATTCTTTCTTCTTCGAAACGCCCGCCTCCTCGAAGGTTGCCATTTCGTTCAGAATCTTGCAAGCAGCCTCCACGATACTAATTGCGAGGGCGGCACCGGTGCCTTCGCCGAGGCGCATCCGCAAGTCGAAAAGCGGCTTTAATCCAATATACTCGTAAATGGCATCGTGTCCTTTTTCTACGGAGCGGTGCGACGCTATCAAATAATTTTTGACTTGCGGCATCAGCTCATAAGCGATGAGCGCGGCGGCGCCAGAGATGAAGCCGTCGATGACTACTGGCGTCCTTTTTGCGGCGGCTGCGAGAATCACGCCCACCATCCCGCCAATTTCAAAGCCGCCGAGCTTTGCGAGAACGTCAATGGCATCGTCCCGCCTCGGCTTATTCACTTCTAAAGCTCGCTTTATCGCATTTATCTTGCGTTGCAGCCCCGAGTCGTCGACGCCAGTGCCACGACCCGTGACTTCCTCGACGGGGCGCCCTGTGATGAACGCCGCAATAGCGCTGCTCGGCGTGGTGTTCCCGATGCCCATGTCACCGACGCCCACGATGTCGGCATCGCTGCAAAACTCCTCAAAAACTTCAATTCCCGCCTCAATGCTGCGGACGGCGTCATTATAGCCCATCGCAGCGCCCTTCGCAATGTTATTCGTGCCGTAGCCGACTTTCTTGTTAATAAGCCCCTGCTCGAACGCTGTCGCTTCAAAGTCGTGAGCGACACCCATATCCACAACCACGACTTCGGCGCCGACGTGTCGTGCGAGCACGTTTATTGCCGCTCTGCCGCTGAGAAAGCCGTAAACCATCTGCGGTGTTACTTCCCTTGGGTATGCGCTCACGTCTTCCTCAATAACGCCGTGGTCTCCCGCCATCGTGACTATCATCTTCTTTTCGATTGCTGGGCGAGGGTTGCCGGTGATGCCTGCCACCATTATCGAAAGTTCCTCAAGCTGCCCTAAGGCGCCCAATGGCTTTATCAAGGAGTCCTGCCGCCTCTGAGCTTCTTTCATGGCGTCGTCGTCTAAAGGTGCAATTTTCTTAATTACCTCCTCGATGCGCATTTTCCCACCGCAAGTATTTTTGACTGTTGTAAAATCAACTTTGTCAACGTTGCTCGGATAAGCTTTTCGTTTTCCACCCTGGGGCAACGCCGTGAATACCAACCCACTATCTCGCACGGCGCTAAGCAGCCCTTATGACGTGTGCTCTACGGACAAATCATAAGGCTGCGTGGGGGCGCGACACGAGTTCCGCAGCAGCTATGCTATAGGCATGGGGAAATTTTGCGAGAGTTAGGTAACTAAGGGGAAAGTCTGAGTCGCCGGATGCCCAACGAGCTTCTTGAAGAGCTTTGGAAGCAAGAGGCGCATTATATTAAAGAGCATTCAGGGAGGAAATGCGAGGTATTGTCGAGGAGCGTTGTGTAACACGCCACCGTCGAGCAATGATAAAACGAAAGTGAGAAATGGTAGCACGAAGAAAAGAGCACCATGCCGACATGTCCAGGCTGTGCCTGCCTCTGCGACGACATTGAAGTTGTGGGCGCCGAGATAAGGAACGTTTGCAGGAAAGGTTACGGAATTTTCAAAAGCCGGCAGAAAAGCAGGCTTACGGCGGCGGTTGCAGATAGAGTTACTGACGTGGATGCAGCCATAGAGAAGGCTGCCGAGATTTTATGCGAGGCGAGTAGTCCGGTCATTTACGGGCTTGATAATTCGACATGTGAGGCACAAAGGCTTGGCTTAAAGCTCGCGAAGGAGCTTAATGCTTTCGTGGACGATACGTCTTCAGTCTGCCAAGGTGTCATCCTTGAAGCCATTTATAAGAGTAGACTCCCAAGCTGCACACTCGACGCCGTTAGGGACAATGCCGACCTCGTTATTTTTTGGGGCGCCGACCCCGCAAGCTCACACCCTCGCCATCTCTCTAAATATTCTTACTTCCCTCGGGGCAAGAAAATTCAAAAAGGCTACGAGGAGCGCAAAGCGTTTTGCATCGACGTTCGCCGCTCGCCAACGGCAGAGGTCTGCAAGAACTTAGTCAAAATTCCCGCAGGCGCTGATGCGGCGTTAATCAACGCCCTCATAAGCTTCATTGAGGGGAAGGCGCCACAGCTCCCCCAAGGGACTGACAAGCGGGAGGTCATGGAACTCGCCGCCGCAATGCGGAGAGCAGAATTCGTAACCATATTTACGGGCTTAGGTCTCGTTTACTCGCTTGCGGATGTTACGCTGCTGGAAACGTTGCTAAGGACGCTGACGGAGCGTTGCGGCTGCGAGGCCTATATCATACCAATGGTAGGGCATTTTAACATGCGTGGCATGACGCAGACCCTTTTCAAAGAAACTTCGCTGCCGAACAAAGTGAAATTCGATGGTGGCGGTGCGAAAAGCGGAGCTTCGATGACTGAAATCCTGCGTGAGGGGTTTGCGGACGCAGCTCTCATCATCGGAAGCGACCCGCTGTCATCGTTGCCATTCGCTGCCGCTCGGCGTCTCTTTGAAATAAAAACCATAACGATAGACCCGCACGTAACGCCGACGACCGAAATCTCTACTGTTCGAATACCGTGTGCGATAAGCGGTGTGGAGTGCAGCGGAAACACGGTGAGGATGGATGGCGTGGAGGTTAAACTCGAAAAGATGTTCGACGTAGAATTTCTTAGTGATGAGGAGATTTTAAGGGGGATTCTTGAGAGAGTGTGAACTACCCCCCGTTAAAACGAGTGGCTTCCCCCAGATAAACACGCCACTGCGGCTGGGGTCGGGCGGTTCACGCGCCCCGCTGCCACCCATCTCACCTTCCTCAGAGCGGGAAGTCTCTTGACGGGCGGCACATTTTACACAGGGGACGCCTGTGCTTAAAAATAACATGCATTCAAGGCTTAAAAAAACTTTCCCTCCCACCTCCCCTAATTCACCCACCGATTGAAATCGGTGGCCCTCTTAGCGACATTTTGTAGAAGTCAAAACGCGGAAATGGCTGTGGTGACGATTTAAGAATATGTTGCTGCTGATTCCTACCTTTTCATAGCAGGGGGTGGGAGGGAGAGTATTTATATATGGTATCTTATGAGGCAAGAGGTGGAATGATAACCTACAAGTTCAGGTTATATCCGACGGAGGAGCAGGAGGGGGAGTTGTCATTCGTATTAGAGCGATGCAGGTGGCTCTACAACCG
>QMVQ01000183.1 GCA_003661185.1 Candidatus Alkanophagales archaeon
AACGCTGAGACAAAAGGCGAGGTCGTCGACATAGTAACCGGCGTCATCCGAGGGCATACTTGCCCCACGGAAAAGCTCGAGGAAATCATAGGCAAAGTTAAATACTGGCTTAACGTATATTACAGTGAGAAAGGTTAATTTCTCCTAAGAAAAGGAGTAATTTCTTCGAGCCTCGTAATATACAGCTCCATTTAAGCAAACATGCCTACACTCATGGCAACCGCACGAGCCCTTCACGCATCAGCAGCTTCAAAATCTCCTGCGCTCTTTTTATCTTCGTAGCCGCCGCCTCTTTAAGTTCTTGCTTGCTGAGTTTCTTGCGGGCGACGCCCTGCTTCATCGCCTCTAAGCCCACAGCTACCGCCTCCCTTATGAAAACCTCCGTTTCCTCCAGTTTCGGAATGATGTAAGACTCGCTCAAGCCCCGCTCATCCGCAAACTCCGCAATCGCTCTTGCTGCAGCCAAGCACATCTCGTCCGTTATTTTGCGGGCGGCAACGTCCAAGGCGCCCCTGAAAACTGCGGGAAAGCCCAGTGCGTTATTTATTTGGTTTTCGAAGTCCGACCGCCCAGTTCCAACTATTTTAACGCCAGCTTCCTTTGCCTCCCATGGCCAGATTTCAGGGACGGGGTTTGCGCAGTTGAAGGAAACGGCGCCGTCGTTCATGCGGCGGAGCCACTCCTTCTTTATAACACCCGGACCTGGGCGTGCCATTGAAATACAAACGTCGGCACCCTCTAAGGCTTCGGCTATGCCGCCTGCCCCCTCAGGGCTCGTCAGCTCCGCCACTCTGCGCTTCTCGTCGCTTAAATCCTTCCTAGCGGGGTGCAAGATGCCCTTACTGTCGCACATCACGATGTTTTTGGGACGAGCGCCCGCCTTCACCACATATTTGAAACAAGAGATGCCGGCGGCGCCCGCTCCGACGAACGCAATCTTCACGTCCTTCAAGTCCTTGCCGACGACTTTCAAGGCGTTAATAAGCGCTGCGAGCGTCACTAAGGCTGTCCCCTGCTGGTCGTCGTGCCATACGGGAATCTCAAGCTTCTCCCTGAGTGTCTCCAGAATCCCAAAGCATTTCGGCGTCTCTATATCTTCGAGGTTGATGCCACCAAACGTCGGCGAGAGCCAGCGCACCGCCGAAATTATCTCGGCGGCATTCTTGGTGCCTAGGCATATCGGGATGGCGTCAACACCACCCAAATATTTGAAAAGTAATGCTTTGCCCTCCATGACAGGCAGCCCCGCCGCAGCCCCGATGTCGCCGAGCCCCAAGATTCTCGTGCCGTCAGTGACGATAGCGACGGTGTTCCCTCGGTTTGTGTATTCAAAAACCGCATCTTCGTTTTCCTTAATCTCCAAGCAAGGCTCTGCGACGCCGGGCGTATACCAGATCGCAAAATCGTCGTAGCTGCGAACCGGCACTTTTAACGAAATCTCTATCTTTCCCTTGTAGAGACGGTGATATTCTTTAGCCCGCTGCTTCGGCAGCTCTGCCCGCCTTAAACGCTCGTCCTCTGAAAACTGCATAAAATCACGCCGCAGCCTACGCCGCTACAAGCCCTTTGCGCCCTTCATTATGTCGCCCATGTGCATGAACTCCTTTATTTTCGGCGTCACGTATTCCTTCTTTCCCTGACACTTCGATTTCTCCTTTTCTTCCATCATACACACCCCTATAATACGTCTCTACAACATGCCAATATCAATATCACTCTTCTCCATCATCTTTTCAAACCTTTCTCTCTCATAAATCCTTGGCGGGATGTATTTCTTCTTACCCCCGCACCTGCTTTCATCACCCATGTCTATCCCTGCTTTACTTTAATATTTCATATATCTAAGTTCCTTACCTCCTTCGCATGCTCCTGTATGAACCTTCTGCGAGGCTCTACATCCTCGCCCATGAGTACCGAGAAAATCATGTTCGCCTCCTCGGCGTCTCGCAGCGTTACTTTCTTCAGGAATCTCGTCTCGGGGTTCATCGTCGTCTCCCAGAGCTGTTCGGGGTTCATTTCACCAAGACCTTTGTAGCGCTGCACTCGCACGCCGTCTTCGCCAAGAGTCTCAAGTATCTGCCTGTATTCTTCCTCAGAATATGCATACAACGTCTTCTTGCCCTTTCTCACGGCGTAGAGCGGTGGCATCGCTATGTAAACATGCCCCCCCTTGACCAAGTCCGGCATGTAGCGGTAAAAGAACGTGAGAAGCAGCGTCCGTATGTGCGCACCGTCAACGTCGGCGTCACTCATTATAATAACCTTATTATAGCGTAGCCGCTCTTTCGAGAAGTCCCCCCTTATACCAGTGCCGAGCGCCGTTATTAGCGACCGTATTTCTGCGTTTTTTAAAATCTTGTCAAGCCTCGCCTTCTCCACGTTTAGAATCTTGCCCCGAATAGGCAGAATCGCTTGGAAGTTTTTATCTCTTGCCTGTTTTGCGGAACCGCCGGCGGATTCGCCTTCGACGATGAAAAGTTCTGCTTGTTCGCCATGCCTCACGCAGTCAGCAAGCTTTCCCGGCAGGAGGTCTAAGGAAGTTTCACGCCCTCTAACGAGCTCACGAGCGCGGCGTGCCGCCTCTCTGGCTCTCGCAGCTCTCACCGCCTTCTCCACTATGCGAACGGCGTCTTCGGGGTTTTCTTCGAAGAATTCCGAAACGTTCTCCCAGACGACGGACTCGACGATGCCCTTGACCTCACTGTTGCCGAGTTTCGTCTTTGTCTGCCCCTCGAACTGCGGCTCTCGGAGCATAACGCTCACGACTGCCGTTAATCCTTCACGGACATCATCGCCACTGAGCGTCATTTTTTTCAGCATTCCACGCCTCTTTCCGAAATCGTTTATCACTCTCGTGAGCGCAGACTTGAAACCGATGAGGTGCGTGCCCCCCTCTATCGTTTTTATGTTGTTTGCGAACGTGAGGATGTTCTCTTCGTAGGCAGTTGTGTATTGTATGCCTATTTCCACGATGATGCCCTCTTTTTCCTTTTTGAAGTAGATTGGCTTATGCAGAGGCGTTTTCCCCTCGCTCAGGAACTCTAAGAATGCAACGATGCCGCCGTCATATTTAAATACCTCCCGCCTACCGCTCCTCTCTTCGAATACTTCAATAGTTATGCCCCTGTTCAAGAAAGCAAGCTCCCTGAGTCTTGACACTATTATCTCGAAGTTCAAAGCGGTGGTCTGGAAGATCTCAGTGTCGGGCTTGAACCTTATCCTCGTGCCCGTCTCCGCCGGAGGCGAAACCAAAGACGAAGCGACTTCTGATATGACTCCAAGCTCGTAAACAGGCTTGCCCCGCTCATACCTCTGGAAGTAACGTTTCCCGTCCCTGCGGACTTCGACTTCCAACCACTCCGAGAGCGCATTCACGACGGAAACGCCGACGCCGTGCAGCCCGCCCGCAACCTTGTATATTTTGCCGTCGAACTTCCCGCCGGCGTGCAGCTTCGTCATCACAAGCTCAAGCGCGGGCACCCCGTATCTCTCGTGTATGTCCACGGGGATGCCCCTGCCGTTATCATCGACGGTGACGCTGCCGTCCGCATGCAAGATGACGGTGATGCGGTCGCAGAAACCCGCAAGCGCCTCGTCAATGCTGTTGTCCACCACCTCAAAGACCAAATGGTGAAGCCCTCTTGGTCCAGTATCGCCAATATACATGCTGGGTCTTTTCCTGACCGCAGTTAGGTCTTCAAGCACTTGTATGTGCTCTGCGTTATACTCCACGCCCTCTTCTTCCGCCATGCTCAGAAATAAAGATA
>QMVQ01000184.1 GCA_003661185.1 Candidatus Alkanophagales archaeon
AAGCTGGGGCAGAGCGGCTCTCTGAGCCTGTGGAGAGGGAGCTTCTACTCCACGTCACCGCTTCTTCGGTGCTCGTGGGGCAAGTCTCCTCGACGAAGCAGGAACCTCCCTTCGCTGGATGCCTCTTCAGTGAGGGAGGAGGTCACAGCTTGCTTGCATGTTAGAGCCCGAAAGTTTTCCTCGCAGCCTCGACGCCGGTGCCGACGCTTTCGATGACGCCATGTTTTGCGAGGACTCCTTCTAACGCCTGAATCGCCGTGAGAATGTCCCGTGCTGAGATGTTACCCATCGTGGCGATTCTGAAAATTTTGCCTTTCAGCCGCTCCTGCCCGCCGGCGATGACAATTCCGAGTTTCTTCATGCCGCCCCTGAGCTGGTCGTCCGTAATTCCGTTCGGAATGCGAACTGCGGTGACGGTGTTCGAATATTCGCTGAACTCGTCGAGTCTTGGGAAGAGATCAAGTCGCAAGCTGAGGACTGCTGCCCTGACAGCCTCCGCCATGCTCTTGTGCCTTTTTATCCTGTTCTCCAAGCCCTCTTCCTTTATTATCTCCAAAGCCTCCTTGAGTGCGAAGAAGAGCGGAAGCGCCGGCGTATACGGCGTCTGCCCCTTTTCAAAGCTTCTTTTATATGCCTGTAAATCCATGTAGTAAGGAACTTTTCCCTTGTTTTCCTCAATGACCTCCCAAGCTCGCTCACTGACCGAAACTGCGGAGAGTCCAGGCGGCATGCCGAGGCATTTCTGCGAGCCGACAATGGCGATGTCCACGCCGAGTTTGTCCACCGGAACGTCGGTCCCGCCGATCGAAGTTATGCAATCGAGGATGAAGAGGGCGTCGTATTTCCTTGCGAGCTTTCCGATTTCCCGTGCGGGGTTCAGCATGCCGACTGAAGTTTCGTTATGCACTAGCGTTACCGCCCTTACTTCCTTTTCTTCTTCAAGGGCTCTCTTTACCGCCTCTAAATCGATGGGTAAGCCCCATTCAAATTCCACAGGAACAACAACGCCGTATCTTTCCGCAATCTCCTTGAGACGCTCCCCGAACTTGCCGTTCGCTATGGTTACGACTTTGCTGCCATGTCCGATGCCGAGGACGTTCCCGACTGCCGCTTCCATCGCGCACGTGCCGGAGCCGCTGAGCACGAAAATGTCGTTCCCTGTCTGGAATACATATTTCAGCAGCTCCACGCACTCCCGGTAAAGGGCGGCGAACTCCTCACCACGATGGTTGATGACTGGTTTCGACAACGCCCGCAGGATTCGTGGTGATACCGTCACCGGACCCGGCAGCATCACAAGCTCGTTCTCGGTCCTTGAATACTCCATGGTCTCCCCTTTAACTTCTTACTTACTTTAAGCTCCCAATAAATCTTTAATGGCTTTTATTTCATCCTTTCCAATGATAACAATAAGCACGTCTCCTGCAAGTATCTTGGTATCAGGGCTCGGGTTCGTTAGAAGCGTGCCGCCACGCTTCAACGCAACTACCATCGCCCCCGTCTTCTCTCTTATTTTTGACTCCCTTATTGTGCTGCTCGCAACCTTAGAGCGTTCGGAAACCTCAAACTCCTCAATGACGACGTCCTCGCCGGCGAAAGATAAGTCGATAAAGTCACAGACGCCGGGGTGCAATATTGCCCTCGCCATCCGCACGCCGCACAGCGCCTCAGGCAAAATTACTCGCTCTGCCCCAGCTTTCAATAAATGCTTACGTCCTTCCTCGTCGTCAGCCCTCGAAACTATCCTTATGTTCGGGTTCAAGTCCTTTGCGTTCAGCACGACGAGCAGGTTGTCAGATTCTTCGTGTAACGTCGTTATCAAGCCCTTCGCCCTTTTTACACCCGCCCTCTCCAAAATTTCCTCCTTACGGGCATCTCCTACTATAAAAGGAACGTCTGGCTCATATATCCCTCTGAACGCCTCCTCCCGTTTATCTATTATTACGACCCTCTCGCCCCTCGCCCGAAACTCCTCCACGACCTTCCTGCCTATGCGATCGTAGCCGCACACTATTATATGACCGTGCATCTTCTTTATTTCCCGCTCCCGCATGCCCATTCTCATCATCTCTCTCAGGTGCCCCTCCACCATCATCTCTATGAACGTCGTCAGCGCATAAAGAATTGCGCCGACACCGAACGTCATCAGGAGCAGCGCAAAAATCATGCCCGCTCTCGTCTGCGGCGTAATGTCGCCGTAGCCGACCGTCGTGACCGTCGCCACCGTCCAGTAAGCTGATGTAAGAAAATCAACTTTCTCGATGATATGGAAGCCGACACAACCGACCAACAAGACCAACGACAATATCAAGATAGAAATTTTCACACGCCGCAGCATCCAGCACACCATTTCATCTTATTACCCTTCCCCAGATTCAAACTTTACTTTCAGCAGCAGCATTACAGCAGCGACTCCGAGAATGGAGCATAGCAAGTAAGGATACACTGGGTTCAACTCCGCAGCAAAACCAGAAAGCAACGGTCCTAAGAGCGTGCCCATGCCGATCGCGGTCTCGTAGATGCCCAATGCACTTCCTTTACGCACGGTGCTCGCTGCCAGCGTAATTGCAGAGGGGTAAACAATGCCTATGGCTAAGCCCATGGCTGCCAGGATTGCCAGAAATTGGTAAAGGTTGTTCGTAACTGCCAGCGACGCCATGAGAGCACTACATCCCGTGATGCCTGTGGTTATGAGCAGCTTCTTTTCATACCTCTCCATAATACTGCCTGCTCCTGCGAACGTAAAGGTGCGCACGAGGCTGAAGGTCGCCAGCGAGAGCCCGATTCCGGTCTCGCTCACGAATCGTTTGGCAATCACCGGGAAAAACACGAAGAGCACGCTCACGAAAAAGCCGTAAACGAAGGCGGCAGAGGCATAAATGACGTTCCGGCTCTCGTAAGCGCGGGTTTCCTGCGGAGGGTCAGCGGCGTATCCGTTCCGCTCCGCTCCCTCCACACCTCTTGCAGCCGCAGGCGTGCCCACCCTCGTGAAAAACGTGAGGGCTGCCGCTGAGAACCCCAGAGCGCCGCAGAACACAAACGCCGCCTTAAAGTCAAAATAGTCGAGCAGGACGCATGCGAGAAACGGCGCGGCGGTGTAAGCCGCACTTATTGCGGCGCTGTAAAAGCCCATTGCCCGCCCCCTCCCGTCTGACGCCGTTGGCGCCTCTGCGGCGACAGCCCCTATGACTGGAAACCACGCGCCAAGAAACAAGCCGAGCACGGCTGCCGCCGCAAAAATGGTCATGAAATCGTAAGCCAACAAGAAAAGTATGGAAGTAGTGGCAAGCCCGCCCGTGCCTACGAGCAGCACGCCCTTCCGCCCGACTTTATCGGACAGCCGCCCGAAAGGGAGGCTCGTTGCGGTAAAGAGGAGGGCGGTGACTGCGCCTATTATGCCTATCTGCGAGTAGGAGCATGCGTGTGCCGCCGCATATAACGGAACTACAGGACGTAGCCCCGCAAAGCATGCCGTCCCGAGAAACGTTATTACTATGACCAAGGGCAAGTAGTCGCCTCGCAGTGGGAGCTTATGCCGTCTATTCATGGCTCTTGGTGGCAGGAGACCACCCGACGGGTGGAGGAAATGCCGCCTTTCTCACCTCCGTTAGCTTTTAAAGTCGGGCTCCAATATTACTTTAAGCGGAAGCCCTAAGGCACCCTTTGGGAAACCGCTGTGGGGCGATGATGCTTGAAACTGTGTGGATAGGAGCGGGCTCCCGTCCAC
>QMVQ01000185.1 GCA_003661185.1 Candidatus Alkanophagales archaeon
ATCCGGCAAGGCGCATAAAGACATTGAAATGCAACGCTCGTCAGCGAATTATAAAGGGCACGACGGAAATTTGGATGAGCTTGAAACTTACCGAGCGGTTCAACGAATCTTCGTGGGCGTGACGAGTTATATGCGCATGTCTATGCAGCCGTCGGTGGGTCATGTGCCACTCCAGCCGAGCTTTGAAGTTTTGGCTGAGAATACAGCAATGAGCCGTCGGTAGGTCATGTGCCACTCCAGCCCGCTCAAAGCCGCTCACATCACTTTATCAAAACGCTTTTCGTTATTTTTGCGTTTAGCACGTTTTTCATATGCCGTATCCCGTAGTCCTGTTCGTAGTCACTAATGGCGGCGACGCAGTCCGCAGGAACGACGACGGCATAGCCTTGCATCGCAGCATCCGCCGCAGTATGCAGCACGCAGATGTTCGTGACGACGCCCGTGATTATCAAAGTGGCAATGTCCCGCTCTCTTAGATATAAATCGAGGTCAGTACTGAAGAAGGCACTGTAGCGCCGCTTTTTGACCACATGGCTTTTCTCAGGCACTTCCAACTCGTCAACGATTTCGGCGCCGTCCGTGCCGGCGACGCAGTGCTTCGGCCATATTTTGAATTCGGGGTCGTCGTCTCGGTGCCAATCCTGCGTGAATATCCAGTGCTCCTGCGGGACGCTCGTGCGTTGCAGCAGCGATTTTATTCCCCCGACGGCGTTTTTCGCTGCATCCCCGATGTAAAGGGCACCACCTTCGTAACAAAAATCTTTTTGCATGTCCACGATGATGATTGCGGTTTCTGCGGGCTTTATGATAACCTCCTCCGCCTTTATCTTAGTTTCCGCCGCCATTATACCAATCCTCCGAAGATGGCGTAGCTCGTGATGAGACCGGCGAAGAGGATGGCGATAGTGTTCATGACTTTTATCAGCGGGTTGATTGCGGGACCAGCAGTATCCTTGTAAGGGTCGCCGACGGTGTCGCCGACGACCGCCGCCTTGTGCGCTTCAGAGCCCTTGCCGCCGAGGTTGCCCTTTTCGATGTATTTCTTGGCGTTGTCCCAGGCGGCACCACCGGTCGCCATCTGCAAAGCAAGTAGGAGTCCCGTGACGATAGACCCAAGGAGGAGCCCACCGAGCGCCACAGGTCCAAGGACGAAGCCGACCGCCAGCGGGAACAGCACCGCTATCAATCCCGGAACGGTCATGCCTTTGAGCGCCTCTTTCGTGACGATGTCCACGCACCGCCCATATTCCGGACGTGCTCGCCCCTCCATGATGCCCTCAATTTCATGGAACTGCCGCCGCACTTCTTCTACGACTTTAAATGCGCCATTGCCGACCGCTCGCAGGCAGAACGCCGAGAACAGGAACGGGATGAGCCCGCCGATGAAGAGCCCCGCGAGGACGTAGGGGTCGGCGAGGTTGAACTTTTCGAGTATTTCCGTGACTGAGATGCTCGCCTTAATGCTGACCTCGACGACATAAGCCATAAAGAGTGTGAGTGCCGCAAGCGCCGCTGAGCCAATGGCGAACGCCTTTGTTACCGCCTTCGTTGTGTTCCCAACAGCGTCGAGGGCGTCCGTTGTCTCCCGGACTTCGGGGTCGAGGTCTGCCATCTCGGCGATACCTCCCGCATTATCAGTTATCGGACCGTAGGAGTCCATAGCGATAATCATGCCGGTCAGCGAGATCATACCCATGACGGCGATCGCAACGCCATATGCGCCGACGGCAATGCCGCTCGCCGTGGCAATGCTGACGGTGGAACTACCTGCGAAGAAGGATGCGAGGATGCCGCCGCAGATGACGAGAGCGGGGAGTGCGGTGGATTCAAGCCCCATTGAAAGTCCTATGATGATGTTTGTCGCCGGGCCTGTCTGTGAGGACTCTGCAATCGCCCTCACCGCCCTGTAACGATCCGCCGTATAATACTCAGTGATTGCAAAGAGGGCAATGGCGATGACAAGCCCGACGAGCGACGCAACATAAATGCCGACACCGAGCCCGGGAACGAGAGCTTTTGATGCGAAGTAAAAGCCAATGGCGGAGAGCACGCCCGCCACGGCGAGCCCCCGATACATGGCGCCTATGATGCTTCCATTTTCTCGCATGCGCACCGAGAATACGCTGACTATGGAGGCGAGGATGGCGATCGCGCCGAGGACGAGCGGGAAGAGCACGTAATTTGCGTCTTTAAAGATGAGGTAGCCGAGGAGCATGGCGCCGATCGCCGTCACCGCATAAGTTTCGAAGAGGTCAGCCGCCATGCCTGCGCAGTCGCCGACGTTGTCGCCGACGTTGTCGGCGATAACCGCCGGGTTCCTCGGGTCGTCCTCGGGTATGCCCCTCTCAACCTTTCCAACGAGGTCTGCGCCGACGTCTGCGGACTTCGTGTAAATGCCGCCACCTATTCGAGCGAAGAGCGAGATCAGGCAGGCGCCGAAGCCGAAGCCGACGACAGCCTCCAAAGCCTCGAGATATGCATGTTCGGCGGGCGGAACGCCCTTTGTCAGCATGAAGAACGGCACACTTATTCCGAGAAGCGCCAAGCCGACGACGCAGAGTCCCGTGACCGAGCCGCCTTTAAACGCTACGGAGAGTGCCCTTTTAACGCCTTCTCTTGCGACGTTCGCCACTCTCGTGTTCGCGCGCACCGACATATTCATTCCTAAGTAGCCTGCGAGCGCAGAAAGTGACGCACCTGCGAGGAAGCAGACCGCCGTCTTCAGATTGATGGTAACAGCGAGCACCACGAAGAGCGCAGCTGCGAACACCGCAATCGTTCGATACTGACGGTTTAAGTAAGCCATTGCGCCTTCCTTCACCGCCTCCGAAATCTCGACCATGCGCTCGCTGCCCCGCTCCTCCCTGAGCACGAGATGTGCGAGAAGCGCTGCAAATGCTAAAGCGAGCGCCGCCGAACCCACCACCAATGCCGTGAACATGATGACCCCCGTTCAATTCTCAACTTCACAATTTAAATTTGCTTTCCCTTTAAACCGTGTGCACACTCGATTTGCCTTCCCAACGCCCACCCAGCTTTATTTAATATTTGATAGTATAGGTGTCCAATGAGCTTCGAGGAAGAGATTAAAACATTCCTTCAAAAAGAAGGTGCTGACATATCGGGAATATGCGCTGCTAAGCCATTTAAAGAATCTGAGGAGATATTACCGGGTGCGGAGAGCGTCATCGTCGTCGCGGTTCGGCACTCAAGAGCCGCCCTCTCGTCGAAGAACCTTAGAGTGAAACAATACGACACCCTCATCGCATATAGGGAGATAGATAGGATAACAAGAGCGTTATTCAGATTTTTAGAGGAAAAAGGATTCGAAGCCGTCGTAATACCGCCGTATTTTCCCGTAAGAATGGGGAAGCAAGGCATATTTGGGGACTTCCCGCACAGACGTGCCGCTGTGGAAGCAGGACTTGGCGAAATAGGCATCAACGGTCTCCTCATAACGCCGCAGTTCGGACCGAGAGTCCGATTTGGCTCTGTGCTCACGACTGCACGTTTGAAGCCCGATAAGAAATTTGAAGAAAAGTTGTGCGACAGAGAGGGATGCCGCAAGTGCATAGAGGCGTGCCCGGCAGGGGCCATAAGTGAAAATGGCTGGGATAGGGCAAAATGCACACGCTTCGTAGGGCGTTACCACGAAATACCTAAAATCCTTGAAGCTTTGACAAAAGATGCAAGGAATGCATTAAGGTCAGAATCCGTCTGGGAC
>QMVQ01000186.1 GCA_003661185.1 Candidatus Alkanophagales archaeon
GCTCGCTGTTAATTTCAGGAAGAGAGAGAAAAAATTTGGAAGTTTAAGGAGGAGAAGCTTTAGAATGCTGGGATAGGTTCTGCAGGATGTTCGTATTTTACTTCAATGTGATGAGGAGGTGTTATTAGGACACGTCGTAGTGGAAAATAAGAAAAAGGAGGTGAAAGGGCGGGGCGAATTCCCCACCCCTACAAGTGTGTCCCCTTCGCCCAGTAACTATGGCTTCCGACCACATTGATGACAAATTATCTTAGCCCTTCAGCGGCGTAGCCCTTATATATGGACGATGCTTAACCCATAAGCATGGCGAAAAAGCATAAAAAGGGCTGGAAGACAAGATCCACAGGCAGGTTCGGCCCAAGATATGGGCTCAAGATTCGGCGGCGTGTCATCGCTATCGAGGAGCAAATGCGGCGGTGGCACAGATGCCCAAGATGCGACAGGCTCTCCGTGAGGCGGGTGGGCACGGGCATCTGGAAATGTTTGAAATGCGACCTCGTGTTCAGCGGCGGCGCCTACGTCCCGCATACTCCCGCCGGCGTCATCGCCACAAGGACCATAAAAAGGCTTTCTGAGGCTGGCGAGAGCGCTGTAATGCCGGAAGAGAAAGAAGAAGCATAGTCTGTTTGCAGTCTCGATGGGTGTGTGTCATGGTCTATTATTGTGCGAGATGTCACAGAAAAGTAGAAGTGAATTATGAATATCCGGGCGTCAAGTGTCCGTATTGCGGTTACCGCATACTGGTCAAGGAAAGACCGACATTCATAAAAAAGGTAAAAGCGGAGTAGTCGGCATGAGTTTGGAATTCGAAAGAGTTCGAAGGTGCTGCGAGAAGTTGTATGCGAAGACGCTTCTCGTGAATGCTAAACTTATACCACTTCTGAAACTTGTAATCCCGTTCTTGCTTGCAGGCGGGGTAATCCTTGTTATAAAAAGTTTCTTTGCGCCCGAGATACAAGCGAAATATGCGGCGGTCTTCCTCATCTATTTCTTTAATCCCCTCGGCATGGAAATAGGCATACCCGCCGGCTTGGGCATGGGGCTGCACCCCGCCTCATTATTCGCCTTCATCCTTTTCGTAGACGCCACCACTGCCCTCTTCCTCGTGTGGAACATCAGTTACGCTGAAAAAGTTCCAGGCGTCGGCAAACTGCTGCGGAAAACTGAGGAGAGGGGCAAGGAGCTTATGGAAAAATACGCATGGATACGGCGGCTTGGCTTCGTCGGACTCACGCTTTTCATCATGATTCCTCTATATGGGACGGGCGCGATCACAGGCTCCATCGCCGGGCGCATCCTCGGCATGTCGCCGCTTCGTGTCTGGCTCGCCGTCGTCATCGGCTCGGGTCTCCGCTCCGGTCTCATAACTCTCGCCGCCGTCGGGGTGTTACATTTTTTTAGCTGAGCTCTATATAGCCTTCGGTGCCGTTGACGAGCACCGTTTGCCCGATTCTTATTTTGAGCGGGTCCTTCTCAAGCGAATCCACAAGCGGGATTTCGGCGATGATGGCGCCGACCGCCACAATTACATCACTCCTGACGTTCACCATAGCTTTCGGCGCCGTTCCATACTTTTTCATTAAATACAGCACGTAGGAGCCGACGGTCGAGCCCTTACCGCCCGGAAAGACGAGGACTTTACCTCGCACGCATTCGCCGAAGATAGGATGCTCCTTATCGATTACGACACCGCTTTTAGGGTCCACGCCGCCGAGGAACGAGATACGCTCGTCAGTGACGAGAGCCTCGCCGCTGGCGATGCCCTTTGAGATGGCCCTGCCCTTAATCCTCATTTCATTATTCTCCTGATGAGCGTCTTTGGATTCTCTTTAAGAACCTTCGCAGCATCACGCTCGCTGAGCCCCGCACCTCTCACTATCTTTGTAGCAAGCTCGTCGTTGATGAGGTCGCTTGGGGCGTGCGCATCCGTGTTCAGAAGAAGCTCGGCGCCCGTCTCTTTGGAGACACGGGCGACGTGCCCGTTAGCTAAGCAGTGCCCCCGCCTCGAAGTTATCTCTATAAAAACATCGTTTTCCGCTGCAATTTCTGCATCTTCGACGCTGAGAAGTCCCGGATGCGCTAAGATATCTATTTCAGGAAGCCTGACGGCGGCGGCGTTCGTGCCCTCATAGACGGGTTCCGTCAGCGTCTCCCCGTGGACTACGACGATTTCGGCGCCGAGCCGCTTAGCAGCGAGCACGAGCTTCTCAATCTTCGCAGGCGGAACATGCGTGATTTCCACGCCGACGAAGACGTTTTCGGGGGCATGCTCTGCAAACTTCCGCAACGCCGAGAGCACAGCCTCTAAATTCGAAAAGTCCACGTGGTCGGTGATTGCGACCGCTTTGTAGCCGTTCACGAACGCCCGACGCACAAGCTCACTCGGAATGAGCTCGCCGTCGCTGAGCACGGAGTGCGTGTGGAAGTCGTAAACCATCTCTCTATTTTTTCTTTTTAGCTCTCTCCTTTGCTTTTGTCTTTGTCGCCTTCTTCACCTGTGCTGCTCTTTTCTCTCTTGCTTCCTTTATAAGCTCGGCGAGCTGTCTTAGCAGCTCTGTTTTACTACCCCTCTTGTCCACGAGGACTCTGCCGCTGAATTCCCACCACGAGCTTGGGTATGCCTTCTCCTCATCGAGAACAGGGTTAAGCCCGAGCCTTCTTGCCGCCTCTGCGATTTCCAAGAGCTTGGGCGACTTCACGGCTTTCGCCCTTGCGATTTTCCTACCTCTGCTCTTGGGCTTTGAGGCATCTAAATATGCCGGCCAGATTACTATTTTCCCATCCGCAGCTTTCGCCACCATCTTACTACGTCAATGTCAAAGCTCGTAAGCGTCGCCGGGATTTAGGACGACGACCTTGGTTTCGGGGGCGTGTTCTTTTGCGAGCGTGACGAAGTCGTCGGCGCTCTGCACGAGCACAGGGAAGGTTTTGTAGTGCATGGGGATGGCAACCTTCGGACGCAAGAGGCGAAGGGCGTGTGCCGCCTGCGTCGGGTCCATGACATAGTGCCCGCCAATGGGCAGAAGAGCGACGTCAATCCCGTAAATCTCGGCGAGCAGCCGCATGCTTTCGAAAATTCCCGTGTCGCCGGCGTGGTAAATCGTGCCGTGCGCTGTCTTCACGATGAAGCCGCAAGGAGCGCCCGTAGTGGAGCTGTGGAACGCTTGAACCATCGTGACTGCGACCTCTGGATGCTTGAAAGTGCCGCCGATGTTCATGGCGACCGCTTGCTCGCCTTTTAGCCCCTCTTCGCCTCGCATTCTTTCCACGGTTTCAGGTTGCGCCACAAGCTTGGCGCCGGTTTTCGCTGCAAGCCGCACGGCGTCCGCCGCATGGTCGAAGTGGTCGTGCGTCACGAGAATCAGGTCAGCACGCTCGACCTCGTCCAAACGCAGGGCGCTCGTCGGATTGTCCTCAAGCCACGGGTCTATGAAAATCGTGGTGTTTGCGGTCGTTATCCTGAAGGCAGCATGCCCCAACCATTGAATTTTACATGCCATTTATTCTCCCCTCATTTTAACTTAGCTTTAGGAGATTGGATGTGTCTCTGGACAGCAAAATTTGTGCCGAGGGCAGAGATATATTTGATGGTGGCTGTCAGCTTCTCCTCGATAAATCGAGGAGCTTGCTCTCGGAGGGGAGATGTTGCCAACAACCCTCATCGAGCCGGACGGGGCGGCTGACGGCGCCCCCGGCTCTGGAACTCGGGGTTGGGTGCTGAGA
>QMVQ01000187.1 GCA_003661185.1 Candidatus Alkanophagales archaeon
CTTAGTTCCATATATCACACCTCCCAATGGATGGCGGCTAACTCGTTCATATCCGCATTGCGTATATCATGCCAAATTAGAGTCATATACGCATTGCGTATATACTCATTCTGGATGCTCCTCACCTCCCAGCATATCAAGCGGACTCTTAATCTTACTCAGATTTTTGGTGCTCACGTGAGTATAAATCTCTGTCGTTTTTGAATGCTTATGTCCAAGCAACTCCTGAATGTATCTCAGATCAACTCCACTTTCGAGTAAATAGGTTGCAAATGAATGCCTCAAGGAATGAACTGTCGCATTCTTCTTTATTCCAGCTTTATCCCTTGCTTTCTCAAAGATTGCCTGAACTGTTCTGGTTGAAACGTGCTTGTCCTTCTTCTTCCCAGGAAACAGCCATTTTTCTGGTTTGTATTTCTGCAAACATTCTTTAAGTGTTTTCAATGCCACTTCAGAAAGAATTGTGTAGCGATCCTTCCTACCCTTTCCACCCCTTATTCTGATCAGCTTTCTTTCCACATCAACATCCTCTATTTTTAACTTCACAACCTCTCCAACTCTTAAGCCTGCAGAATACACAAGCATTAGCATGGCTTTGTGTTTTATATTAGAAGTAGCATCCAGCATCTCCTTCGCTTCCTCCTTGCTCAAAGGCAATTTTTTATCTTTTCTGGGACGTTTTACTTCATAAATAAATTCTCTCTTTAAAACCCCCTCATAACAGAACTTTAAGGCATTAATAATAATATTTAAAGTAGAAGTTGAAACCTTTTTCTTCTCAACCATATAGTAAAGGTATTTCCTGATGTCTTCATTTTCTATTTCTTCGGGTTTTTTCCCTGTAGATAAAAGGAAATGCCTGTTGTATCTCATATAAGACTTGATCGTTCTTATTGAGTATTTCCTTATTGAAAGTTCTTTTTCTAAGGCAATCAGATGAAAATAAGGGTTAACAATGAGACTTTCACCAAACAAGTTTTGAAGCTTTGGAATCACTCCCTCACTGTAAGGGACTTCCCAGTATTTTCCTTTTGGATTCCATCTTCTTCCTGGGATTGTTTTTACTTTCTTTATTAAATCTTTATTGCAAGGTAGCTGGATTATAATCTTATTCTTTCCAGGTTCAATTCTCACGGCAGGAATTTTGCCACTCCCTGCCATTTTATAAAAAGCGGGCTCCCCTATTTTAAATATTTTATGGCATCCTCTGAGTGTCTTTGAGACTTCAAAATGCCTAACACGTTGCTACGCGCGAATCAAGCGTCAGCACAGCAAGCACCTCCGCTTTCGGATATAAGCTGTCGGCTGGAGCTTAGCATCCATGTGCGTCGCTTGTCTTTGTGGTCGAAGTCGGAGAGGCGTGTGCAGCTCCTAAGCCGCCGCAGCCACCACGATGCACGTTCTTACGGCTTCGATATTTGAGGGCGTCGCCCGTCTCGTCCACGGGATTGCCGAACCGCTCACGGCGGCTTACGTCACGGCTCACGGGTCTTCATGCAGCACCCTAATAATTTTCGGGAATATGTATTCAGCGATGTCCGCACGAGCGCCGCCGTGCGTGATCACAACATATTTCCCACCGCAAGTCTCCAGCGAACACGCCTTCACGAGCGCGACAAGCTTCGAGAAGAAGTCTTTGGTCAGCCCTCGGTCGCCGTAGTCGCCCTGACAGGTGTCGTGCCCCAGAATGTGGAATATCAGCTCAGGCTTAAATTTTTTGGCACGAGGCACGAATTCCTCCTCCACTTTTTTCAAATACTCTTCGTCGGTCGTCTGCCAGCCGACGTCCACGTCAATCTTCGTGCTTTCGCCTTCGACCTTCGAGGAGCTACAGAAGCAAACATGGAGCACGTCGCGGTCGCCGAGGAAGACGTTGCGAGTGCCGTCGCCGTGGTGAGAATCCGTATCGATGATTGCGAACCTTAGCCGCTTCCTCGCCTTCTCCCTGAGGTTCGCGACTGCGGGACCCGTGCAAGAGATATAAGTGCCGCCCCAAGCGTGGTCCGGCGACGCATGATGTCCGGCGGCGACATCGAACACGAGAGCGTTGTCAAGCTCGCCGAAGTAAACGAGCTCCGCAGCACGAACGCAGCCGCCGACGGAGAGCGCAGCGCCCTCGTAATACCACGCTCGCTTCACATCCTCCACAAACCTCTGCGTATGCACTCTCAGCAACAGCTCCTCCGAAACCTTTTCAGGGACGTAAAGTCGCACGCCTTCCAGCTTTAGCTCCGCTTCCATCGCTTTCGGGAAATTTTTAAACTTGCTGCCCATCACCGGCCATGAGTGCTTCGCAAATATCTCGTGGAAAAATACTCCTGTCCTCATGCTCTCCCCCCTTTATCCTCCTCCAAAAACGCTTTGATACATTCACAAATACGCTGGTTCTCTTCAGCCGTGCCGACGGTCACTCTCAAATATTCCCGACTGAGCCCGAGGACGCCACTTACATCCCGGACGATTATGCCGGAACGCAGAAGTGCTTCTGTGAGCGTCCTTGCGCCGACGCCCTCAGGCAGCCTCGAAAACAAAAAATTCGCAGCGGACGGGAACACTTTAAAACCAAGCTTTTTAAGCCTTGTCTCCAAAAACGCCCGCCCCTTGATTATTTTCCCCCTTGCCTCCTGATAGTATTCGAGGTTTTCGAGGGCGGCCGTCGCCGCAGCCACAGCAACACCGCTTATACAAAACGGCAACCGTATTTTCTCAAGTGTTGCTGCAACTTCTTTTGAAGCGATGGCGTAGCCGACTCTCAACCCCGCAAGCCCGAAGAACTTCGAAAAAGACCGCAAAACTACCAAATTATCCAGACCTGCGGCTTCCGCTGCAACACTCCACTTTGGATTCCCAAATTCCACGTATGCCTCGTCCACGACGATTATTGATGAGGATAACGTCTCAGCCACGCTTAAAATCTCGGAACGACGCATTTGAAAGCCCGTCGGGTTGTTCGGCGACGCCAAGAACAAAAGCTTCACATTTTCCCCCAGCTCAATGAGATGCTCTGTTCTCATTTCAAAACTCTGCTCTTCGGTTTCCAGAAGCTCGACGCTTGCATCCCTGAGCATCGCAAACAACACATACATCGAGTATGATGGAACCGGTATGATAACCCTATCAAAAGCATCCAAAAAAATTTTGCAAACGACGTCAATAAGCTCGCTGGCGCCGCAGCCCACTGCAATGTTTTCAGGTGGCACGCCGACGTATTCACTTATATTCTCCTTAAGCTCCCGGTAATCAGATTTTGGGTATCTATTCGCCGTAGCTACCGCTTTATTAATGGCAGCCACGACGGCTTCCGGCGGCGGATACGGAAGCTCGTTCGACGCCACATTCACTATTCTTTCTTTGGGAATGCCATACCTCCTTAAAACATCCTCGGGAAAAACTCCAGCATTGTAAGGCTCTACAAGCCTAACTACCGGGCGGAACATTACGCTTTTTGTATGACTTTATAAAGCTTATCAAGTTTGTCGTCGAGGGCTTCGACGTCTTTGAACTCCGCCTCCTTTTCAGGGACGCCTGCAAGCGCCCAGAAGAGCCTCGCAACTATCTGTAATATCTTCCCCGCATAGCCCGGCGAGTATGGAACAAGCTCAGCGGCGGCATCTCCCAGCTCTTCCAAATGCTTCTTGTCGAGCGACGTAACCTTCTCAGAAGCCTCGCCGAGCAC
>QMVQ01000188.1 GCA_003661185.1 Candidatus Alkanophagales archaeon
CAGCGACGCTCCCTTCACAATATTCGTGCCATTAGTTGTGACGTCCGTCGTGGTAAACCCGGCGACTGCATCCTTAAAGGTTGGGAACACGCAAGTGTTCACGGCAACTGCATACGACCAGTATGGGAACCCAATGCCCGGCGTGACGTTTACGTGGAGTGTCAGCAACCCCGCGGTCGGCACCCTCAATACGACCGCTGGGACCGCTGTGCTCTTCACGGCAATCGCCAAAGGCTCAACTACCGTCACCGCAACCGCCAACGGCGTCACAGGTAGCGCCTCTGTTACCGTAACTGCTAAGAGGTATCTACCAGGGTCAAAGAAGACCCCAACGCCAGCGCCTACAACCCCCGCACCAGCGCAAACGCCGACGCCGCCCGTAGAGACACCGCCCGTAGAGACACCGCCCGTAGAGACACCGCCCGTAGAGACGCCGCCCGTAGAGACGCCAACGCCGACGCCGGGCTTCGAAGCTGCGTTTGCAGGCTTAGCAATCCTTACGACATTCGCTCTGACAAGAAGACGAAGGAGCTAACTAAATAACATCATTTACTTATTTTTTATTGCTCTCTGTAAAAGTAGCTACGTGTCCGTTGTTATTTACGTTGGAATACGTCACAAAAAAAGAAACACCCTTTTCCGCAAGAAAGTCATTTACTTCTCCAGAGAGCTTTTGCGCTCTCTTCTCGCCGCACACGAGCGCATAAGTTGTCGGACCGAAGGATGACATCCCGTAACCCAGCGCTCGCTCCTCAAAGAACGAGAAAAGCTCTTTTATGATATCGTGTTGGAGTTCAACCTCTATTTTCTTGAAACCGACGCCCTGTATGGTCTTTAATGCTTCCCCGAACGCCTCTGCATCCTTCTCAACGACCGCTGGCAACAGCTTCATCAGGATTATTCTACATAGCTTTTCCACTTCCCTACCATCTATCGGGCAGTATTTTTTGAAAATTTCGACCTCCTCACCGCCGTGGGCGCCCCGCCGCACGTTTGGAACGACGACGACGAAATACCAGTCCTCAGGCAGAGGCTTCTGAAACAACACAGGAGGGGGCGGGGCGTTTGATGCCGCTGACGGCAAGAAGCTCGTCTTCGCACGCTTCCTTTTTGCTTCTGAGGTGTTGGAACAGAAAGCGTGCCCGCAGTCGAGGATGAAGCCGCCACGCTCGAACGCCGCAACTCCAATGCCAGAAGTGCCGCCCCGCCTCACGATTTCTGCGAGTTCTCTAATGGTATAACTCCTACCGCCGTCTAAAAATTCGAGCAGCGTCACACCTCTCGCAATGCAGAGGGAGAGTTGCGTCATCGAGCCTAAACCGACATGCCTTGGCAACGCCCGCAAAACTCGCACTCTGTATTTGTTTCTCAGAGAAATACAGCTTTTTATACGTTCTAAGACGAGAAATGCGTCACCCTCTGCGTCCCAACGCTCCGAGACCTCCACGAGCACTCGCATGTGTGGCTCGTTTAACGCAACGCCCACACCACCGTCCACTCTTCCAAGGGCGCCGTTCAAGTCTATGAGCGTGAAATGCAGCCTGCTCGGCGACGTTACAACTACTTGCCCGACCACGTTAAGTTTTAGAAAACATAGACTAAATAAAACTACGCATAGTGAGCATAGGTGCGTCCTTGAACACAAAAATGAGTCCACCTGCCGAAGTCGTCGGATTGTCCCCAGAAGCTCGAAGCCACGAGGCTTGCGTTGAGATAGCGTTGGTGCTCGCAGAAACGCCTGTGAGGAGCAAGGCAGAAGTGTGCAAGATAAAAAGGCGGGTGAGCCGAAAATATGGGCTACGTGGCATGCCGAAGGACGCCGACGTGCTCGCAGTTGCGAGAAACTTGAAACTCACAAATCTGGAAAAGCTGGAAGAACTCCTAAAAGAAAAGCCGGTGCGCACGATTTCCGGCGTTGCGCCGGTTGCGGTGATGACGTCACCGCATCCCTGCCCGCACGGACGCTGCGTGATGTGCCCCGGCGGTCCCCATTCCCCGTTTAACTCGCCGCAAAGCTACGTCGGTAGGGAGCCCGCAGCGCTAAGGGCTGCGCAGAACGATTATGACCCATACAGGCAGGTGCGGCACCGTCTCTGCCAGCTCCACGAAATCGGACACGACGTCACGAAGGTCGAGCTGATTCTCATGGGCGGCACGCTCACCGCCCGCCCGGAAGAATACCAGCGGTGGTTCGTAGGCGAATGCCTGCGTGCCATGGCGGACTTCGCCCGTGAACACGGCGTGGAAGTGCGGAACGTCGGCACGACTTTCGAGACGAGACCCGACTATGCCCGGGAGCGTGAGATTGATTTGATGCTGGAGCTCGGCGCCACAAAGGTCGAGCTCGGCGTCCAACACGTCGAAAGCGACGTCCTTGAGCTGATACGGCGGGGGCACACGGTCGAAGACACCATCGAGGCGAACCGAAGGCTGAAAGACAGTGCACTCAAAGTTGGCTTCCACATCATGCCAGGGCTCCCCGGCTCCGATTTCAAACGTGACCTCAAAATGTTCCATCGCATTTTCGAAGACGAGCGATTCAAGCCCGATTACTTGAAAATCTACCCGACGCTCGTGCTCGAAGGCACTGAACTTTATGAAATGTGGAGGCGAGGCGACTACGAGCCGTTAGACGACGAGCGAGCAGTGGAGCTCATCGCAAACGTGAAGAAAATCATCCCAAAGTGGGTGCGCATTCAGAGAGTCCAGCGAGACATCCCGGCGCAGCTCATCGTCGCCGGCGTGAAAAAGAGCAATTTGCGGCAACTCGCACTCAAAAAACTCAAGGAAATGGGCATCTCATGCCGATGCATCCGTTGTCGAGAGGCTGGACACTCTTACCTGCGAGGTAAGCCGCCTGAGGACGCTAACATCGAGCTTCTCTGCGAGAGCTACGAGGCATGCGGCGGCAGAGAGCTTTTTATTTCTTACGAGGACGTTGAGAACGACGTGCTCGTTGCATTTTTGCGGTTGAGGTTCCCATATCGCCCGCATCGTCCAGAACTCGAAGACGCCGCCTTAATCCGAGAGTTGCATGTTTACGGCGAGGCGCTCCCGCTGAGCGTGCGGAAACGCTCAAGCTGGCAACATAGGGGCTTCGGAGCGGCGCTGCTTAAGACCGCAGAGGAGCTTGCTGCTGCCGAGGGCTTCGGAAAAATTGTTGTGATGAGCGGTATCGGCGTTCGTGAGTATTACGTGCGTTTTGGTTACCGGAGAGAGGGTCCGTTCATGGCGAAGCTGTTGGGTTAGTGAAAGAATTACTGCAATAAAAGCGGAAAGGGACGCAAATTTTGCCGAGAGCTTAGCAAAGGGTAAGGTTTAATTGAGCACCACAATCAAAGACTGCCCACAACACGCCGCCAACGCATCACACTCCCACCGCCAAGGAAGCCCATGGTTTTAACCATGGGGGAATTGGCGGAAATTATTTATATGTTTAACTACCTTAATACGGGTGCTGAGAGTGGAGAGGGTAGTTGTCAAGGCTCTCAAGCTCAACATGCTGCCTTTATCAAGGAGGAAAGGACGCTTGTTATCCGAGTTATTTAGTTCTGTCCTTGGCTGTTGCAATGACATCCTTTCCATTGCCAAATCCGCCAATCCAGAGAACTTC
>QMVQ01000189.1 GCA_003661185.1 Candidatus Alkanophagales archaeon
CACGCACATAAATAAGTATTATGCGAAACCAACAAGCGAGCACTTGCAAAAGAAACCTACCGTGAAGGACCTGGGCGTCATCAAGAAAGAATAAAGAATAAGCGTTGGTTAAGCTCTCCCGAAGTGGTCTTTGCCCACATACTCCGGCACCCATGTCGCCGCTCGCTGATTGATGTTCGGTCAACGGTGATGTGGACAGGACTCTCAACTACGAATGTTTTTTTCTCACAGAGGTGGAAAGAGCTCATCGCTGCTGCTCGTAGTCAATGCTTTCTTAGCGACGCTGCTGCCAGCGACCCGAAAAAAATAGCGGAAAGGATTATGACTATGAGGGCGCTCGTCGCAAATGGCACGTAAAACGAAATAAGGAGGCCTAAAATGCTTGAAACGAGGGCGAAGGCGATGGAAAGCAGAAGCATGCCGCGCAGAGTCTTTGAAAGCTCGTAGGCGGCGGCTGCGGGCGCCGTGAGCATAGCAAACACGAGAAGGACGCCGACGCACTTTAGGGCGACTACGACTGAAAGAGCAATGAGCGTCAGCATGAAATAATGGTAAAACGTGGCGTTAATTCCAGAGGCGAGGGCGGCTTCGAAGTCGAAAGTGATGGCTTGGAACTCTCTGAAGAAGAGCGTGACAGCAGCAATGACGACGACGGCAAGCGCCGCCATGAGTGTCAGGTCGAAATCGGAAACTGCGAGGATGTCGCCAAAGATGAGCGCCCAAAACTGCACCGCATATTCCTTAAGGAGCGAGATGAAAAGGACGCCGAGAGCCATGCCGAAGGCAAAGAACACACCAATCGCCACGTCCATGCGTTTTGCGGAGCCCTTCTGCCCTGCGTAGCCGGCGACGAATGCAAGCAGCAACGCAAAAAGCAAAGCGCCGAGCAACGGGCTCACGCCGACGAAGACCGCAAGCCCAATCCCGCCGAGGGCAGCGTGGGCGACGCCCGCACCCATGAATGAAAGCCCACGGAGCACGACGAACGTCGAGATTGCGGCGCAGGACACGCTCATCAGGACGGCCGCAAGAAGCGCACGCTGCATGAAGTCGTAGGAAAGCGGCTCAAGCAACGGCTCAAGCATGGTAATCGCCTATCGCCGCATATTTCTCGCCGTCAGCCGTGAACACACGAACGTCGGCGCCGTAAACTCGGCGCAGCGTATCCTCATCGAAAACCGTAGAAGCGTCGCCGAACGCAACGACCCGTCTCCGCAGGAAAAGGAAATGGTCAGCGAATCTGAACAGCGGATTTATGTCGTGCGTCACGAGAATAATGGTCGTGCCGCATTTTTTGAGCGAGTGTAACGTCTTGAGAATTATCTGCTGCGAGAGCGGGTCGACGCCTGAAAAAGGCTCGTCAAGCAGGAGGATTTCGGGGTTTCTGACGAGCGCCCGTGCAATGAGGACTCGTTGCTGCTGCCCACCTGAGAGTTGCGAGAACGACTTGCTCCTCAGCTCGCCGATGTGCAAAAGCTCAAGCGTTTCCGTGACGTCCGCACGGCGCAGCACCCTCGGCGGGCGTTGCAGCGGCAGAAACCCCATCCTCACCACTCCCTCCACGAGCACAGGAACGTCACGCTCCACGGCGTCGAGCTGCGGCACGTAGCCCATGCGGCGGCGCATCCTCAGAACATTCCTGCGGGTCAATCGCTCGCCGAAGACGTAAATCCCGCCGCTTCGTGGCTTCAGAAGCCCAAGTATTGCCCGCAGAAGCGTTGTTTTTCCCGCGCCGTTCGGACCGGCGACGCAAAGGAAATGCCCCCTGTGTAATGAGAATGAAACGTTTTCCAATGCGACGGTATCGCCGTATGCGACTGTGACTTCCTCAAGCTTTAAGACTTCTGCCTCAGCCGCCGCAGCTACGGACATCCTCCTCTACGCCTCCTAACTAAAAGCATCAGTAGTGCAAGAAGCGTGATTAAGACGCCAAAGCCGGGCGTTTCTTGTCCTTCGTTGCCGGCGGCGCTCTGACTTTCAGCTTCGGAAGCGCCGCTCAGGACTGCAAGCACCGCTCCGAGATTATAGTTCATCATTTCAAAGTAGCTTTCATTATCGCTGAGGAGGAGGGGTGTCGTCCAGACGACGGGGACACCCGTGTCTTTTGCGAGTTGCTCGGAAAGCCTGCCAACTGCACCCTCCCGCGCCTGAAGTGGGCAGACCACCGCCCGCACGCCCCCCTCCTTAATCTTACGCTCGATGTCGGCAAGCTTGCCCGCACTCGGCAACGCCCCCTCCGCCCGCACGAGAACGTCCGCAACCTCTAACCCCACCCCCTCCACAAAGTAACGCATGCAACTCGGTCCGAGGACGACTCTCGTGCCTTCAAGCCCGAGGCTCTCTACAAGAGTCTCGGCTTTCGCTCTGAAGCCCTCGGCACGAGCTTCAAAGCTTTGTAAATTCCTTTGGTAATATCCAGCATTCTCGGGGTCCGCACGCTCAAGCGCCCTCTCGATAGCTCTTGCAATTTTAACGGCGTTCTTCACATTTAACCAGATATGCGGATCGTTATCCTCTGAGATACTAACGCCCTCAGCCATGTAGTCGTCCCACGAGACGACTTCACAAGAGAGGTCCATGCCGCCGAGTAGCTGGTTGCGGAAGGGCTCAAGCTCGCCGATTTCCACGAAGACGTCCGCCTGTTCTACGAGTAGCTTATCAGCCGGCGTCGGCGCATAGGAATGCACGTCGGCGAACGGCGGGACGATGCTCGCAACTTCGACGTGTTCGCCGCCGATTTCCGCTGCGATGCTCGCAAGCACGTTTATCGTCGTCACGACACGCACGTCGGCGGTTGCGACGCCTGCAACTGCAAATAACAGCAGGACGGCGGCGCAGGACGTGACCCTCACAACCGACCACCAATTATTAAACATTGACTCAATTTTTAATAACAATATTTAAAGCTTGTGGGGGGCAGAGTGCTGTGCCGCAGAGAATGGCAACCAAGCAATCAAGCTGTGAAACTGGAGCAGACTGGTTTTACCATACATCTCGCAGAAAGCCTCGCAAGGCGGGGATGCGGCGGGTATGGAGGGCGGTGGTGATGAGACTTAACTAACTCATTTCTCCATACCCATATCCACTGTATATAACAAAAACATAATAGCTGGTGGTGATGAGACGGACAAACACCTTCAACCTGAACCTGGGTAAAGAGGAAGAGGTGATACTTCACGAGTGGGCAGATAACTGCTCTCGAATGTTCAACGAGATAAACTACAAGCGTAGGCAATCATTCTTCAGCGGCGAATTCGACTGGAACACCGACGAATTCTATCACAAATATAAGAAGCTTATAGGTTCTGCGACGGCACAGCAGATAATAATTAAGAACAACGAAGCTTGGAAATCATTTTTTTGCGCTGCTTAAAGCCTACAAAGCGGGCAAGATAGAGGATAGACCGCACCCGCCGGGCTACTGGAAGGACAGAGCCACCGGGAGAAGGATATTAAGGATACTGGTAAGGAGCGATTCTTATAAGCTCGATGATAAGTATCTGAGGCTGCCGTTCAGACTAAGGGTTAAATGGAGAGGAAAAAACAAATGGAGGGGGAAACAGGGAAGGTTGGAGATCGTCTATGATGCACTCTC
>QMVQ01000190.1 GCA_003661185.1 Candidatus Alkanophagales archaeon
ATAATAAGGAAAGCAATCCCGGAAGCGTTTGCGGACGGGATAGAGGGTGTGGGGTTGCACCCGGTGCGATGGACAAAGGATGACATCGCACGAAGCATTTTGAGCTTTTCGGCTCAAAATGCATAACCTAGAACTTCAACGAACTGGGAGTAATGGGAGCCATCCACGTCCTCGACGAACTAACGGTGAGCAAGATAGCAGCGGGCGAGGTCGTAGAGCGTCCGGCGTCCGTCGTTAAAGAGCTTATCGAGAATTCCATAGATGCTGACAGCCGCCGCATAAGGGTCGAGGTCGAGAACGGCGGCAAGACCCTCATAAGGGTGACGGACGACGGCGTCGGGATAAAAAGCGACGACGTCGAACTCGCCTTTGAAAGACACGCTACGAGCAAGATAAGAAAAATAGAGGATTTGGAGGATTTGCGGACGCTTGGCTTCAGGGGCGAGGCTTTGCCAAGTATCGCCGCCGTTGCAAGAGTCGAGCTGCGGACCCGCCATGAGAGCGAGGCGTTCGGCACGTATCTGCGTGTTGAAGGTGGCAGAATCAAAGAACACCGCAGGATAAGTTGGGGCGGCGGCACGAGCGTCACCGTCAGAGGTCTCTTCTTCAACGTTCCCGCAAGGCTTAAAAGCATGAAATCCGTCACCACCGAACTCCGTAACATAATAGACGTCGTTACGAATTACGCCATCATCAACCCAAAGATAAAATTCGAGCTTTTCCACGACGGCAAGCTCTCGCTCAAAACGCTCGGTAGTGGGAAAATGTTCGACATCATCGTCACAATTTTCGGCAAGACCGTCGCAAAAGAACTTTTAGAGATTTCATATTCCTCTGACGCCGTCACCGTCGAGGGCTACATAAGCAAGCCCACCGCCGAAATACTTGGGAGAACCTTTGTTTATGTTAACGGGCGTTTCGTCCGTAACGATTTAGTAGAAAGCGCCGTGCGCAGCGGCTACGGCTCGCTGCTGCCTAAAAACTCCCGCCCTTTTGCGATAATTTCGTTGGGGCTGCCGCCGAGGGACGTCAACGTGAACGTGCACCCGAGAAAAACAGAGGTGCACTTCTACAAGCCAAAAGCGATTAAGGCAGCAGTGGAAGCAGCGGTCTCGGCGACACTGCGCGAGAGCGACCTCGTCCCAAGAATAACGGCGGAAGTCGGCGGCGCCGCCGCTGCGAGAGCTGCAGCTACCACGCTTGAGCTGAAAGCTGCGGGGAGCAGAGCCGCAACGCCTAAAGGCACGCAAATGCCCCTTGAACTCGACGAGAGCGTCGAGGCGGCGCAGCACGCAGACGCCCCTCTTGACGTCCAGACGTTCCCCCTCTACCAAATTCACGATAGCTACATCATCGCACAAGGCGGGAGAGGCGACATTTTCATCATCGACCAGCACGCCGCCGCCGAGAGGATAAATTTTGAAAGGCTGCTTGAAGAGTATCGGTCAAGGAAGCTAAGGAGTCAAGAGTTGATAAGGGCTTACGTGCCGAGGCTCACGCCGCAGCAGCTCTGCATGCTTGAGGAGAATATGGAAGCGCTGCGCAAGATGGGCTTTGAGATTGAGAAGTTTGGGGAAGACTCCGTCGTGATAAGGGCGGTGCCCGCTGTCCTTCAAGTAAGAGAGGAGGAGGTAGTGAGTGTAATAGAGCGTTTGGTAGAGCATTTGAGGGAGAGCGCTGGCAAAGGCGACGTCGGCGAGAGCGAGTTTTTAAAAGCGATTTTCAGCACCGCCGCCTGCGTCTTGAGCGTCAAAGCCGGCGAGAAGCTCTCTTACTCACAGATGCGTGAAATCGTCGAGGGGCTCAAAAAAGCAAAGGTCCCCTACACCTGCCCACACGGACGTCCGACGATGCTGCGGCTCAGCCTGAAGGAGCTTGAGAAAAAGTTTAAGAGAGCGTAGCCTATTTAATTCCATGAAAGTTCTTCTGGACGGCGAGGAAGTGGAAGCAGAGCGGGGCATAACCGTCGGCGAGCTTCTGAGGAGTCTTGGGAAAAGTGTGGCGGAGGGTATGCTCGTTGCCGTGAAGCTTGGCGAGAAAGAGTTAGAAGCAAGACGCTTCGTTTTCGACACCGACAGGGGGGTCTTCGTCTGCGAGATGGATTTTAAAGGGTGGGCGCCACAGCATAAAGCATGGGAGGGCGCCGTGGTTGCCTGGGTCGAAGACAACAAAGTGGTCATAGGGCCTGTGAAGTTCGATGTGCGGATGCAGGAAACCGCTAAAGAGGTGCGGCGGAAGAAGGGGGATGTTTTCATTCTTAAGAGCAGCCCGACAGCCGAAGATGCTTTCCTTTGCATCTCGCTTTCCGAGCACAAGGAGCTCTCTTTGGTTCCTGAGGGCGTGGAAAACGGAGGTATAGGAAAGGTGGTGATGGGCTTCTCAGTCGTAAAAGAGCTAAGCAAAGGCGACAGCATAAGAACGGTAGAAGCAGAGCGGAGAACGGAGCGGGTGGTGGAGAAGATAACGCTTGGGACGGCCGTGAAGGAAAATATGAATATCCTCACGAGGTTGAGGGTGAAGCTCTCTAAGGAAGCAAAAATATCGGCGGAGGCGCTGTTTTCATACTTAAAGCTCAAAGGTGGAGTTTTCGTCGTGGACGAGGCGACACACACATATTTAAGGGCGGAGACGCCGCTGGCACTCTTTGACCTTGTGCCTGAGAACAACGAGGAATACCGGCAGCGGGGCGCCGTCTGCATAAGGAACGAGGGGGAGCGGGTGGGCTCCATATACCTATACAAGGAGGACAGGATGCCGAACTCGGCGTTAAACAATATAGGCGTCGTAGAAATGGGAACAGAACTCCTGGACGTTGCGGGCGTCGGCGATAGGATTCTCGTGGAGACCGCTCCGAAGCACGTTTTCGTCTTGGGCAAAACGCAAAAGGACGCTGCGCTCATGCTCGAAGAGTTGGGGCTCTCGCAGGAGAGAATAGGCAATACGAGCGACGATGCCATTGTAGTGGCGCAGCATCCGCATTACACTCTGGAAGCCTATGAGACGGGCGTCGTGAGGACTGAAGGCGTTCCCGCCGACAGAATAATCTACGTGGAGCTTTTCGAGAGGGAGGCGCCAAGTAGCATAGATTACTTCAAAAACGCCACAGGATTATACCGAAACTTCCCGATAGGGAAGCTTACAATCCTCGCAAGCACCGAATCTATGGTTCTTTTCAGGGGCGCCGAGAGGAAACGCGCAATAATTCCTGAGAACATGCCCACTGAGAAAGTGGAAGCAGGCACAATAGGCGTGACTAACATGAGCCGTCCCGGCTATGGCATGATAGGCATACGATTGGAGGCAAGCGACCAATACGGACCGACAGGCGAGCCCTTCGAGTCCACGAACATCATAGGAACCGTGAGAAGGGGGTTAGAAAACCTGAAAGGGAAAAAGAAGGGCGACGTGTGGTTAATAGAGATGGCATAGGCAGCTCCACTTCGCCTTCGTGAGCAAAGGAAAATATATATAATCTTAATGCATTAGGATTATCTTAACGAGCCACAAGGAGGATGCAGATGAGCGAGGAGAAGGAGGTTTTTCTGATAGTAGAAAAC
>QMVQ01000191.1 GCA_003661185.1 Candidatus Alkanophagales archaeon
GTGTTAAAGCTTGGAGGAAGGGAGTTTCGGGCGGAGGTGCGGATGCTGGATGATATGCGGGCAGTGCTTTACGACGAGGAGTTTCGGCGGACTGCCGAGAACGTGCCGCTTTACTACATGTTCAGGGACGTTTACGAGAGCGAGGAGGATGCTGCCGTCCTCAAGCGTCGGGGCTTGCGTTACGACATCACAATCATCCCCCCAAGGACGCTCGGCAAAGAATTCGTGAAGACCGCCGGGCACTACCATCCAAAGGTTCCGGGCTCCGACCACACATACGCAGAGCTTTACGAGGTGCTGGAGGGCGAAGCCCACTTCTTATTGCAGAAGCTCGAAGCTGACGGCAGCATAAGCGACGTTGTCGTCGTAAAGGCTAAATCTGGCAACAAGACGGTTGTGCCACCGAACTACGGACACGTGACGATCAATCCGGCTAAAAAGACGTTGAAGATGGCGAATTTGGTGTTCAAAAACTTCTCTTCGATTTACGAGCCGTATCGGGAGAAGGGCGGCGCCGCATACTTCGAGCTTACGGACGGGGACTTCGTGCGCAACGAGAACTACGGCGAGCTTCCGGAACTGCGGTTTTTGGAGCCGCCCCGCGTGAAAGAGCTGAGCCGTCGTATCTACGAGTTAATAGACGAGCCGCTCCTTGAGTTCCTGAAAAACCCGAGTGGCTACGAGTGGCTTTTCGAGAAGGCGCTGCGGCGGGATGCATCTTAATCGTGCGGCTTTGCTCTCCAATTCAAACTCATTTGGTCACGTGTAAATCCAAGACGACGTGGTATTTGCGAGGGGCGACGGAGCGCACGACCCGTTTATTTTCTATTTTTATTTTTCTATCCGAAAGTATTTCCTCCACCTCTCGCAGTGGTTTCTCAAAGACGTCAGAAGAGTCTGCAGAGGATACTGTGTAATAATGTATAACGCCGTGTCCTCGGAGGGCGTCGGCGGCGAGCCTTAGGAAGGCAGAAGCCCGCTCCGGCAGCGGCATGAGCACCCTATCCGCCATACCTCTGAAAAGCGGCATGAGGATGGCGGCATCGCCGAGCAGCGGGATGACGTTGTCCGTCTTGTTCAGCAGGACGTTCTCACACATGTATTTGTACGCGTAGGGATTAATGTCGATGGAAAAAATGTGGGCGGAGGGCTGTGCTTTCGCAATGGCTATTGAGAAGCAGCCGACCCCTGCGAACATATTGACGACGGTCTCGTGCCGCCTGACTTTCTTTGCGACCCGTTGGCGCTCGTAGGAAAGGCGTGGTGAGAAAAATACCCTTCGAAGGTCGACTTTGAAGACGCAGCCGTGCTCTTTATGCACAGTCTCCAAGTCTTCGTCGCCTGCGAGGACTTCAAAGCCTCTCGTCCTGAAAAGTTCTTCGGTCTGCCCACGAACGGCGACGACGCTCCTGAAGCGGTGGAACTCCATCAATGCCTCAGCAATTATTCTCCTTTTATCCCAAAGTTCCCTACGGATTTTAACGATGGCGATGTCACCGACGATGTCGAACGCTCGGACGACAAGTTTAAGCTCAGCCTCTCTCAGCCCTTTCTCCAGAAGCAAGTCTTTTAGCCTCTTCGCAGGCATCTGACGTCGAGCTAAACGAAGACGACGGTGCCCTTCCGCCTTAAGATTCTTTTCCGCTCCTCCATCCACTCCCTTATCTTCTCATTAAGCTCGTAACGGCTCACGAATGCGAAATCGCCGCTGCACCGCACCTTTATCTCATCGGCGGAAAAGAAGGGCACGTTCAGCTCCAGAAACTTGTCGGTTGCGAAATGTGAGGGCTCGCCTTTGAAGATGACGGCACGCACGCCACGCTTTGCGAGAAGCTCCGCCGTATTCGCGCCGCCGCCACTACTGTCTTCGAAGAGAATGACGTCACCATTTTCGAGCCCGTAGCGAGCTTCGACCTCGGCAATCGCGTGCTTGCTGAAGGATTTGGCGACCTTTACGAGTTTTTCATTCTTCTCGTCGAACTCCGGCTTTGCGTCCTGCCGCCGCCTTAACAACTCTCTAAGCTCTTCCTTCTCCCGCCGCTCCCGCTCAAGCTCCGCCCGCAACGCTACAACTTCGCTCTCCAGCATCCTTATCCTCTCGTCCTTCCTGACACGCTCGTCAAACTCGAACTTCGCAAGCCGCAGCCGCTCCTCCAGCCTGTGTATCTTCTCATCTTGCTCCTTTAATTTCCCTTTCAACTCGGAAATGAACGCCCGCAGCCGCCGTATCTGCTCTTCTTTCCCCCTCAGCTCTGCCCGCAGAAGTTGCATCCGCTCGTCTTCCACCTCAGCCGCCTGCGGCTTACTGCTCGTCGTTGCCGTCTCAGTCTCACCGCTCTTGCTACACATTTTCTCTATTGCGGAGCGAATGGAGGTGCCGCGCACAACCAGCGCCTTCACCTCCTCAACGTCTACGCCTGTCGGCGCCTTTCGTTCTATTTTAGCGAATTTGTTCTTGAACTTCTTGAACGCTTGCAGGCACGCCACCAATGCATCCCGCTCGTGGTCGTTGGCGTAATTAAAGCCCTTCGTCAGCATGATTTTCTCCTCAACGCTCAAAGGCTCGTCCACCTCATACAAAAGCGCCGAGAACGTGCTTTTTATCCTCTTGACGGTCTCAGGAGCAGGCGTGACATCAGATGCCACTATTAAAGGCTTCCCAAAAGATGAAATTTTGAGGATTATGTCGGAAAACGAGTAGTTTTTGGAGCTGTGGAGCCACAACAAGTCCCCATCCAAGTCAAGAACAGCGACGCCAATGGTCGTTCCGGGGTCGATGCCCACAATCGTGTATTTCCTCCCAAGCTTAGTGAATTTTATTCTCTCTCGCTCCACGCAGCTTACTCTCACCTGCACATCCCCGTATTTTCCAGGTTTTACAGGAACGGCAGCTCTCGGCGCCTCGACGACGAAGACGCAGCGGGCGTAGCCGCCGATGCCTACCTTCGCCTCTCTCTCAAAACGGAGCTTTAACCGGAGGAGCGTCTCCTCAATCTCTCTCGCCCTCTGCAATACCGCACCGTGAACCCGACGACTATATCTTTTTTGGCTCCAACCGCCCTTGCCGAGCGAGCGCGCCCTGCTTACCTTTATCAGCGTGCGGTCTTCAAAGACCGAAATCTCATAACCGACGCCGAGCGCTGCGAGCGTCGCACAGGCTTCAGCCTCGCTCATCGGGTCTAAGGCGTTCACCCGAATTCCATATTTCCGAGCGATGCTTTTTAAGGAGCCGCCGTCCGTTACCTGCACGAGCTTTGTTTCCGGCGGAATCGCCCGTAGGAGCGTAAGGAGCGCCTTTTTGCTTTCGCCGAGCTCGTGGATGTTGTCGGTGGCGACGACATCGGGACGTAGCTTGTTGATGAGGCGGACAAGCTTGAACTTGCTGACGGAATGCTTACGCACCTCGTCGGTCTCGGTGTTCAGAATCGCAAGGGCGTAGAGCGGAGTCGTCCTCCTCGTCTGGTGCCTCTGGACGTCCACGCCGAAAATCTGCATCTTCTACTTTTCAGCTTCGAGCTTTAAGTGTTTTGCGGCTTGAATGGTAGGAGTGGGGA
>QMVQ01000192.1 GCA_003661185.1 Candidatus Alkanophagales archaeon
GCTTCTGTTTCAGCACCTGCAACAGGTGGAGATCTCCCATTTTCGTATTCGCTTCCAAATTCCTCTAAGGGAAGTACTACATTAGCTATCACTCCTTCTTCCTCTTTAGGCTCTACATAAGCATGGTTTGCTATATCCTTAGGAACTCTTCGATCTACGAAGTTCCTATCAAAGTCTCCCCATAGAATGAGTTGTCCTTTACTGAATCCTTCTACTACTTTATGCTCTTTTCTTATCTTAATATACGACCAGGGAGTACTGATCTCTCCCTTATATCTAATCCCTAGAAGCCCACCTAGTTGTAGGTCATCGAGTTGAGTACCGTACTCATCCATAATAGATGTCTTATAGGTCGCCAACAATCCTCCTCCTTTCTTTACATAATCTACTAGGTGTCCTACTGCCTGTTTGCTAAGTGATTGAGCATTTGCAAGGACAAGTACTCTATAATCCTCTAATTTTCCACTATCAAGATCTGAATCTGCAATATAGGATAGAGGTAGGTGTCTTGCCAGTAGTGCATAGTAGAAGCCCCTTATACAGTCTGTTATGATTTCTGGAGTATCTCTACCTCCCCAGTCTCTACTTTTATTGGAAAATAGAATGCCTACATATCTTATAGGCCTAGCGTCTATAACATAGTCCTCAAGTTTTTCAATCTCCTTATAAACTACGTTAATAGCTTTAGTAATCCTAGGATCTTGTACATAAGCTGAACTGAATACTAGGTACAATGGCCAACCTCCAGCTATAAATGCCTCTCTCAACCCCTGTCTTATTGCTATAGGACTTGTGCATGTTGTAGTGAGACAGGTGTGGAAAGAATTTCTTGATGCCCATACGGGTTTTCCTCCACTCATCGCTAGGCTTAATCTAACCATTTCGGCTATAAAACCGGGTGGTTGATAATCTGTCTCTGAGCACTCTGCGAATACTACATCTATGTAATTTCTTGCCATGTCAATTATTCGATTAGCTCTCCCCCTCCACCCTCCTGGATGACTGTTGTAGCCTAGAACTACGCGAGAACTCATGTTCTTCAGCTTCTCCTTTATTCTTTTTAATCCTTCTACATTGATTTTATATCTCCAGAGAAAACTCTTCCTGTAAACCAGTGTATTCCAATCGGCTTTAGTAGGCATGGATATTCCCAGATCCTTTTCATGTCTTTCTCTACAGAAATTACAAAAGCAAGCACCTTCAATGTCCGGCATATATCTAAAAGAGTCTAAGAGTATTCCGTCTATGTCGTACTTTAGAACTTCCTCCACCTCTTTTGACACAATATCTATAAAAGGACTATTAGGACACATGAGTGGCCACTCTATTCTCTTCTCGAGGTTAGGGGGATCCTTATTCATCACAATAACTTCTCCATTTAGTCCCCTCTGAGCCCATTCGGGATGCTTCGAGAAGAGAATAGGATTTGTGGTATGTCCTATCATGACTATAACTTTTATACCTTCCTTCTTAGCACTCTCTATAACTTCTTGTATGAGGTCTCTCTTCCCAAGCTTTGTGTTCAGAGGAGCTATTTTGCTTCTATAATAGGCTCTGCCCCAAGCATCTCTTGCAAAGAGTATTACAGTGTTAGCGTTCAACTTCTTAGCTAGTTGTACTATATCCCTGCCTTTTATTAGGGGTACGTAGACTCCTAATCTATCCTCTATATTAAATTGGAGTACTCTCGTAAAGGTAAATCTATTCAATCTGTCACCTCTTCGAGTTCTATGACATGAGCTGCACATTCCTCAACTATAGCATCTGGTCCTCCTACTCTTAATATTCCGTCCTTAGTTTCTACTGAGAAATGCATTAATCCTGTTGAGAAATCGAGCACTACATCATGAACTAGGCCCTCGATAGTAATGTATGTATCATTTTTTGTTGACCTTCCTTCCACCCTTACACTCAGCTTTTTACCACTCTCAACCATTCTCTTTGCTTCGAGTAGTGCCAGTCTGTGTATAGTAAACCTCCTCGGTAGTTTTACAATAGAATCTCTTATGGTTCTACCTCTTACCCACCTATTGAAAAAGTCGTGGAGTAGATAGTCTATTAAGACAGGTTCTCTTATGTACAATCCGTAATCCTTTATCCTCCTCTGTACTAGTACTGCTTCCTTAGAATCAGCTATAACCATTATATCTCCTGAGATAGCCCACTTTACTTTATCGAAATATTTTTTGATAACAGGTATGATTCTCTTAGGGCACTCTTTAGAGTATACTATTGTATAGACAAGTACTCCTCTTTCTCTGGCTCTTCTAAGTTTCTCAATCATACGTAGTATGAACTCTTCGCTTCCACACACCGCTAGATCTATTTGTGCTTTCTCAATTAAGCCTTCAGCTTTAAGTGTGATTCCCTCATAACTACGTAGCATCCATACCCCATAGTCAACCTCTTTAGCGCTAATCTCAAGTGAACTGAGTACCTCCCTAGCCTTCGCCCTAAGGTCCTTCATTTCCTTCTCGAATACCTTGAATAGAATTTCAGGATCTACAGCTCTATATGTACTCGGTCTTCCTCCTAACACTTCAACTAGTCCCTTAGCACTTAGTCTTTTAATTGAGTCATGAACTTGTGGTCTGTGCATGGTAAGCATTTCCGCGATTTTACTGGAACTTAAAGGGCCTCTCGATAGTAGTAGTATATAGATTTTAGCATCACTACTACTAAGTCCAAGCCTTTTAAATAGTTCAATTACGTATTCCATACTCATCTCTTTTCCTCCTCCATAGAGATTTTACTTCTCTCATTCTAAGTTATCATCCCTAAAAAAGTAGTAAAGCTTATAAATAATATTTTCCACATTAGAGTGGTGCAGAAATGCCCGTATCTAAGAAAATTCTAATGGTTATAGTAGTAATAGCCATCATTGCAGTTGGAGGATTCCTCGTTTATTGGTTCTACCTTAGACCAAAACCTATTAAACTTATATGGGCTTCAACACAGCTATGTCCAGCGAAAGAAAGAGCCTTTGTAGAAGGAGTACTACTAGCACAATTTAAAAAAGACACTGGAATAGAGGTCAAATTTGTACCACTATCCTATGTCGAAATGACTAGTAGGATAGAGGCAGAGCAGAAGGCAAAGAAAGTAACCGTTAACGTCATAGGAGATCTTCATGGAGGTCTAGATCTATTTGCTTCCAAAGGCTATTTAGAAGATCTAACAAAATTCGGGGCATTGCCAGCTAGGACATTCATAACCACTCTTGAAAAATATGCTAAGCTATATGGAGTTAAGGCCTACGTTCCCTGGATGACTGCAACATACGTCATGGTTATTAATAAGGAGGCCTTTGACTATCTACCAGCTGGACTAACTGAAGATGATGTAATCAAAGGAACAGAGAAGTGGACATATGATGCTCTACTAGAGTGGGCTAAGAATATCTACGAGAAGACTGGAAAGAAGATGCTAGGCTTCCCAGTAGGTCCTAAAGGACTATGGCACAGATTCCTACACGGCTACATTTATCCAGCATATACTGGAGCTCAAGTACTCAAGTTCAATAGCGATGAAGCAGTTACTATGTGGGAGTA
>QMVQ01000193.1 GCA_003661185.1 Candidatus Alkanophagales archaeon
CACGGAGCTGGAAAGAAGTGGTATTTAAATATGGAGAATTACTCGAAGAAGACAGCAGAGAGAGTTAAAGCGAGAGAGTGGAATGACGACTTCTGGAGGGATTTAGAGAGCGTTTGGGCTAGTGAAATAAAGAAATTGACAAGAATATCGACCAAACCCGTAGTGGGGCGCAAGGTGAAAATAAAAATCGATTGGGATAAGTGTCCTGAGCCTCATAAGTGTGCTAAGTGCTTGCAGGCGTGCCCCTTAGCAATTTTCGGCATCTCCCCTCTCGATCGTGAACGTAATAAGCTTTCAGAGCGCTGGAGGGTGGAGCCTGTATTGGTTGATCTGTGCACGGCATGTAATGCCTGCATCGAAGCCTGCCCTAATGGTGCAATCACGAGCAAGCTATTCGCCCCCGCCCCTCACAGGCGGCTTAACTATCAACAGCAAAATCGCTTACAATATGCTTCAACGGTTTAAAACGCATAGAGGCAAATTTAGAACCTGTTTTAGCCGCATTGGGAGGAAAAATGGTGGGGATTATAGGATATGGGGTTTACATCCCGATGTATAGGCTGAAAACCGAGGAAATTGCAGGAGTCTGGGGCGGTGGAGGTGTTGGCGGCGTTCTCGAACGAGCGGTGCCCGGCGTCGACGAGGACGTGATCACGATGGCGGCGGAAGCCGCTTTTAACGCCTTCGAGCACGCTGACGTCGAGCCTTCTGAGGTAGAAGCTTTGTTCTTTGCGACGACGTCGGCGCCCTACGCTGAAGGGCGTCTTTCCTCAGTCCTCACCGACGCTTTAGGACTCAAAGCGGAGACTGTAAAGGCAGAGCTTGGCTTTTCGGCAAGAGCGGGCGTCGTCGCGCTCTGGAACTGCATGAACGCTATAAGAGCTGGAGAGCTTGATACGGCGCTCGTTGTCGCCTCTGACAGCCTCGTTGGAGCCCCAGGCACGTCGCCGGAATGCAAGCTTGGAGCCGGCGCCGTGGCATTCCTCGTAGGAAAAGACGGCATGATTGCTGATTTTGGCAACTTCTGCACGTTCTCCACGGATTTTCCCTACAGATGGAGGCGGAATGAACGCATCTACGTTGAGGAAGTAGACGACATGAGAGTCGAGCGGGACTTCGGCTACGTGAGGCACGTCTCCGCAGCGATGCATGTGCTCCTGCAAAAAAGTGACACAAAACTCTCGGATTACCAACACGTTGTCCTCGACCAGCCAGATGCGCAGCTCCCAAGGGCGCTTGCAAGAGCGCTAAAGCTTGATGGCAAGAGGCTTAGAGATGAGCAGTGGCGACACGTGCTCATCGCCCAGGAAATAGGCTGCGCAGGCGCCGCAACATGCCTGATAAGCCTCGCAAAGACTCTTGACGTGGCTAAGCCCTCAGAGAAAATATTAGTGGTATCTTACGGCGCTGGGGCAGGCAGCGATGTTTTTGAGCTCACAGTCACGGAGCGGATAGAAGAGCGGCGAGGATGGGTGAAGCCTGTAGAAGAGTATTTACGGAGGAAAGAATATGTCAGCTACGGGGTCTATGAGCGTTTTCTTGGGATAATAAGGCGGGCTGAGGAGGCGCCACTCGTCCCGAGCATCCCAGCGTACGTACGAAACATGCCCTATAAGCTCAGGCTCGTCGGCTTCAAGTGTAAAAGCTGCGGCGAGATAAATCTGCCGCGGCGGCGCATCTGCAGGAAATGCAGGAAGCCAAGCGAGTTCGAAGAAGTTAAGCTCAGTAGGAAAGGCAGCCTTTACACATTTACAATCGTGGAATACGGTCCACCGGGGCTTGAGCGGAAGTATGCGGTCGGCGTTGCCGAGTTGAAGGAGGGCGTGCGGCTCATCGGCAGACTTACGGACTGCAAGCCTGAAGACGTAAAGGTGGGCATGCCTGTCGAGCTCGTGCTTCGTAAAGTCATCGAACGTGGCGGGCTAGTTGAATATGGATATGCATTTCGCCCTTTACGAGGTGGTGCGAAATGAGGCGTGTGGCGGTCGTCGGCGCTGGTATGATAAGGTTTGGAGAGCTTTTCGATAAGGGCTACAAGGACATGGTGCAGGAAGCTTACCTGAAGTGCTTGGAAAGCGTGGACAAGGGTATAGTGCCGAAAGAGATAGATGCGGGCTGGCTCGGCTGCTATTACGAGACTGATGGGCAGACGACAGGCTTGATGGCAGACCACCTTGGGCTGTTGGAAATCCCGTGGACAAGGGTTGAGAACGCCTGTGCAAGCGGCGGCGACGCCATAAGGAACGCATTTCTTGCAGTCGCTTCCGGCTATTACGACGTCGTCCTCGTCGTCGGCGCCGAGAAGATGCGGGACGTGCCTACGAACATGTTCGGCTGGAAAGGCACCGAGAAGTCGAGGGATTTTATCTGGGACTACCCTATCGGCATTACCGGCGCGGCTAACTTCGCAATGCACGCCGTCAGACACATGCACGAATACGGCACGACGAAGGAGCAGATGGCGCTCGTCGCCGTCAAGAACCACAAATACGGCGCAAAGTATCCATATGCGCACTTCCGCCGTGAGATAACCGTCGAGGACGTTCTGCGCTCGCCGATGGTTGCGTATCCGTTCTCGCTGCTCGACTGCTGCCCGCAGACCGACGGCGCCGCCGCCGTCGTTCTCGCTGCGGAGGAGGTTGCTAAGAAATTCACGGATACGCCGGTTTTCATCGCCGGCGCCTCCACCGGTCAGGATAGATGCATGCACATGGAAAAAGAGGACATGGCGTGCTTCCCCTCAACGATTAGGGCGGCGAGGCGTGCGTATAAGATGGCATGCATTGAAAATCCCACAAAGGAGATAGACGTGGCGGAGTTGCATGACTGCTTCACAATGACCGAGATAATAACCTATGAGGACTTAGGCTTCTGCAAGCGTGGCGAGGGCGGAAAGTTCATCGAGGAAGGACAATCAGAGCTTGGCGGCATCGTCGCTTGCAACCTCAGCGGCGGGCTGAAGGCAAAAGGACATCCTATCGGCGCAACAGGCGTTGCTCAGTGCGCCGAAATCTTCTGGCAACTCAGAGGCGAGGCGCACGTCCAAGCAGAAGGAGCGGAAGTGGGACTCACGCATAACATCGGCGGGCCGACGGCGGCGTCCTGCGTCATCATTTATAGGGTTTGCTGACAGTCCTAAGTTTAGATAACATTCGCATACAGTTGCAACTAAGGTCGCCAGCTTTATGTAATGGAATTAAAAGAAAACGTGAGGGCGGAAAGACGCGAAGCCGAGAGGCTGATGAGCGAGAGGAGAGCCGTCTGTGGGGACTTCCGCTCCGCTTGCCTCGAATGCCACCCATGACGAACGGAGTGATGAGAAGGAAGGCTCTCGATGACGCATCGAATGTCATCGAAAGCCAAAACGGTGATAGCCTATTGCAGTCGCCCAGCAACTCAACGCTCACACCATTAGTGACGCGCCAGTGGCGCTAGTCACCCACTCTACCCCACCGACCGCCACGTCACGTTACATCCATCAGCG
>QMVQ01000194.1 GCA_003661185.1 Candidatus Alkanophagales archaeon
CAGGCTACGACTCTCGCACTCGTCAGCCTCTTGCAGAGGAGAACCGCCATTATCGTCCTCGAATCGTCGTTTAAGGCTATGAGGACATGCGCGGCGTCCTGCGCATTTGCGTTGCGGAGCGTCGTCTCCCTGAGAGCATCGCCCTTGACGGCGACGGCGCCCCGCTCCCTTATCTCATGGACGTGCTCGCCGCTCTCGTCCACCACAACAACGTCATATCCGTTCGCAGTCAGTTCGTTCGCAGCTTCTTCCGCAATCGGATTCCAGCCGATGATTACGACGTGCCTCCTTTTTTCATACTTCTTCAAGCCAAAAACCTCCTCCAAAGTGCTTTTCACCCTCCCCTCAATCAAAAGTCCGCCTAGGCTTGCGGCGGCATACCCGTAAATTCCAAGCCCGCACGTCACTAAGATTATGGAGACCAGCTTTCCGAGCGGCGTTTGCGGCGTGATGTCGCCGTAGCCGACCGTCGTGCAAGTGATGACCGTCCAGTATGCGGCATCGAAAAACGATATGCTTTCGGTTTTTGAAAACGAAAACGTTCCGAAGAGGAAGATTACGATGAGCATCAGAAGGACGCGCAGCACCCGCCACTTCATCTCTCCTACTTTTGGACGTGGTTTTAAATATTTCTCCTCGAGGACGTGCTTTAGAGCGATTGAAGATGTGCTACGTTACGGTGGTAGCCTCTGAGAGAAATGCCACGAGTTAAATAAAAAGGCTACCAATGGAAATACATGCTTGAAATAAAGGATTTAACGGTTGAAGTCGGGGAGAAGACCATTTTGAGGAGCTTGAATTTGCATATCGGCGCCGGCGAGGTGCATGTGCTCTTTGGACCCAATGGCTCTGGGAAGACTACGTTATTACTTACGATTCTCGGCTTTCCGGAGTTCGTGGTGAAGAGCGGGCGCATCCTCTTCAAGGGCGAGGACATCACGGAGCTGCCGACGCACGAGCGGGTGCGGCGGGGCATCGGCGTCCTCTTCCAACGCCCTCCCGCAATCAGAGGCGTGAGGCTTTCTGATGTAGTGAACATTTGTAGAGAACAGGGCGGCATTCCCGAAGACGAGGCTACCAAGCTCGTGGAACTGCTTAAGCTTTCAGAATTTATGAGGCGGGACGTTAATTTGGGGTTCTCAGGCGGCGAGGTGAAACGCTCAGAGCTCCTTCAAGTCGTCGTGCAGAACCCAGAGCTTGTGCTCCTCGACGAGCCGGACAGCGGCGTCGATGTCGAGAACGTCGAGCTTATCGGGAAAGTCCTGAACGAGTTCCTCGAGAGGGGAAAACGCCCAAGCGAGCGGCGGCGGGCAGCGCTCGTCATCACGCACTCCGGCTTCATTCTGAACTACGTGCGGACAGATCGGGCGCACGTCATGCTCGACGGCACGATTGCGTGTTCGGGGACGCCCGACGAGATCTTTAAACATATAATGTCCGAGGGCTATGGGGCGTGCATCGAGCATTGTCGTGACTGAGGTGGTCGTATGAGCGAGGAGCTGAAAAAGCGGGCGAGAAAAGCATTAAACAAGCCACCGACCCTTGGCGGCGACGTTGACGTTTCTGAATACGTGGAGCGACTCCGGAAAATGAAGGAAGTGCCACCGGAGTTTGACGCTGCTGTTTATCAAAATGCGTTGCTGAGCGTTGGCGTCGATCCCGAAGCGAAAGAGCGTTCTGGGACGTTTATACAGTGCGACCACGCCGTCGTTGCTGCGCAAGCGGCGCAGGAGGGGCTTGAGGTCATGAGTAGTGTCGAAGCTCTCGAAAAATACGAGTGGCTCAAGGACTATTGGTGGCGCGCCGTTCCTGTGGATTTGGACAAGTTCACGGCGCTTGCCGAGGTCGAGCAGACGCACGGTTATTTCATACGGGCAAAGCCTCGTGCAAAAATTATCATGCCGGTGCAATCCTGCCTCCTCATCACCAAAGCCGTCGCACAGAACGTCCATAACATCATAATCGCCGAAGAGGACTCTGAACTCCACATCATTACGGGCTGCGTTGCGGCGCACGCCGCTGACGCCCTCCACGTCGGCGTCTCCGAGTTTTACGTCAAGAAAAACGCAAAAATTACTTTCACCATGGTTCATAACTGGACGAGCAGCGTCGAAGTCCGCCCCCGCACCGGCATTGTCATCGAGGAAAACGGCACATTCATCAGCAATTACATTTGCATGAGCCCTGTCAAAAACCTTCAAACGTATCCTACGGCTCACTGCGTCGGCAAAGACGCCTCCGCCACCTTCCAATCCATACTCTACGCCAAAGGCGATTCAAAAATGGACGTCGGCTCGAGGGCGGTGCTCGCCGCTAAGGGGGCAAAAGCTGAAATTATTTCGAGGGCTGCTGCCACCGATAAGGCTTCGATCGTCGCAAGAGGCGACCTGCGGGGCGAGGCGCACGGCGTGAAAGGGCATTTAGAGTGCCGTGGCCTGCTCCTCTCCGACGCCGCCTCCATAGCCTCGATTCCGGAGCTGAACGCAAGAGCGCACGACGTCGAACTCTCACACGAGGCAGCGGTCGGGAAAATCGCGGAGGAGGAAATTCGATACCTGATGGCAAGGGGGCTCAGCGAGGAGGAGGCGACTTCGCTCATTATCAAAGGTTTCCTGAGCCTTGACATAAAAGGGTTGCCGCCGCAACTCGCTGACGCCACGAAACGCATGATTCAGCTCGTCGCCGAGCAGGCGTTGTAACATGGTGGAACAGGAGGCGATGCGGAGGAGAAGCGTCGCATTTGCGATGATGAAGGAGGTTCCACTTGGGATTCCGGGACGTATTTTCGGAAGTCCTATGCCATTTTCACGCTATGACCCGGAAGGCTGGCTGCTCAAAGAGTTTCGCAAGGCAGGCATCGAGCTCGTCGTTGTGCTCGCAGAACATGAAGAGTGTCTGCAAAAGAGTGGGCGAGACTTGATAGAACTCTACACGCGAGAGGGCTTCGGCGTGATTCACGTGCCGACGCCGGACTTCAGCGTCCCTGAGGACGAGGATGTTGAATACGCCTTGGCGGCGGTGGAAGCGGCGTTGCGTCAGGGGCTTAACGTTGCGGTGCACTGCGGCGCCGGCGTCGGACGCACTGGTCTATTTTTAGCGCTGCTGGCTTGTCGGATTTTAGGGCTGAATGCAGAAGATGCGTTGCGCTGGGTCCGCCGCCACTACTTGCCGCAAGCCGTCGAGGTCGGAGAGCAAAAACTTTTCTTAAAGCGGTTCTGCTCCCGCCGCAGCTCGTGAAGGCAAGCGAAGAAGCGCCCTTTCCGAGCTATTCTTCCGAAGTTTTTGAAAAGGCTCCGTCGAGGGGTCATGGGGCTGTAAGGGATTCGGGCTGAACCTCTTTTTATTAACAGGCTCGAAAGCATGGCGGTGCGGTCGCTTCCCGTTGCTGAAGTCTTAGCGAGAAACGCGGTAAGTGATTGTGAATATGAGTAGAGCCATCATGAAAGATTCAGCAGCTGCTAAGACCTGTGAAACGAGTCC
>QMVQ01000195.1 GCA_003661185.1 Candidatus Alkanophagales archaeon
CCCTATCCGGCTTTATCTCCTCTAAAAGCTCCGCCATCGCCCTCAACTCCTCTAAACCGTCGTTAACCCCCTTAACAAGCATTATCTCAAGCCATATTTCCCCCTCAAACGCATCTCTCAACTTCTTTAAACCCTCGATAATTTTGCGTAGTGTTAAACGCTCATGCGGTCTGTTTATCATTTTAAAGGTCTTCTGCATCGCCGCATCTAACGACGGAAGGATGATATCTGCCTTTTTTAGACCACGCAAGACGTCGTCGTCAAAAAGTAATGAGGAGTTCGTGATGACCGCCACGGGAGCGTCTGTCAAGCTTTTCGTCGCCTCGATGAGCCCGCCGAGCTTTGAGTTCAGCGTCGGCTCGCCCGAGCCCGAAAAAGTTACGAAGTCGACACCCTCTCCGCCTTTGAAAAACCCTTCAAGCTCCCCCAGGACGAGGCTCTTCGGCACGTATTCCCGCCGCTCGACCGTCTTCAGCGTCGTTCTTCCAAGCTGACAGTAGATGCAATCGAAAGAGCATGTTTTATAAGGCACGACGTCCACGCCGAGCGAGCGCCCGAGCCTCCTCGAAAGCACAGGTCCATAAATAGTCTTCATGTTGTTTGATTGTTACATGTCTTTATATCCTGCTCGCTGTGATGGCTCTATTTGGCAGTGTTTCCGTCTTAGGGGAATTGTGGACAACAGGTTTTTAACTACAGCTTGGAATCCAAATTGCAGGGAGGGATTGACAGGAAAATGAAGAACTTTGAAAGATGCCCGGTTTGCGGCTCAAAATTGAAAAAGAAAGCTCTCCCATGTGCGCCTTGTGCAGGGGCGGTGCCTTACTGCCCGAAGTGCGGTTGGGGCGACGTTCCTTCGGGGCTTGCGAGGTATATGTAGCAAGCGTGGCGCTGGGGTAGCAGCACCTCTCTAAAGCAAGTAAGGTCCGGCGGCGACGAATATTATCGATGTGAAGATAAAAACTGCGAGCGCTGTGGAGATTGCTTTTGTTATTTTTTCTTCTCTGCCCTTGGCGAAGGTTCTGACCGCTGGCTTCAGAAGGTCACGGAACACAAGACCGCCGTCAAGGGGCACCGCCGGCAGACAATTGAAGAGCGCAACGTAAAAGTTTATCCACGCCGCCCAGAACAGGACGTCTGCGATGAGGAGAACGGCGTCCCCTGCGCCTCGCACCTCGTAAAACGCAGCAAGGTGTGGGTGGAAACCGCTGAACCCCAGAGGCGCTGGGAGTAGTGGCATCGTCATGAAGCGGAGCCAACCGAGCGGCGACGTTAGCGATGGGAGAACCCCTTTCAAAGCCTCTAAGTATTCCCGCAGCGGGAAATCGAGGATGAGCACGCCGAAGGCGTTGTCCACGACCTCGACGCCGAGAAAACCGCTCCCGCCATGCGGCGCCGCCGCAAGCTCCACCTCGGACGTCCGCAAGTGCCCCGCAACATCAAAAACGTAAATCTCTACGACCTGCCCGGGCGTCGTGTTCCTCATAAATGCTAAAAAGTCGTCCAAACTGCGAACTTCGACGTTGTCAATCCTTGAAATCACCATCCCGGGCTCGATTCCAGCATTTGCAGCGGGATAGCCGTCCATGACGCCCGCCACCATCACGCCGTGCGCGGCAGAACGCAGCAAAAGCTCCTTCTCCTCCCCATCGCTCAACACGACTATTTTGACGCTGCCACCCTCATTCCGTTTCAGCATGTCGAGCGCCTCCTTCGCGCTCTCAACCCCCACGCCGCCCACCTCCTTGACAAGCATGCCGGCTCGTAATCCCGCCGCCTCCGCAGGACTCCCTACTACCACGTCATGGACGAGCGTCACGCTCTCACTAACAGGCTGCACACAACTCAGGATTGCGAAAAACATGAGGAGCGCGATTATCGATATTGCAAAATTCCCAAAAACGCCCGCAGACAGAATCCTCATCCGCTCACTCGGCGTCGCCACCTTCTTAGCCCCTCCGTTGCGGGTGCCGAAGAGTTGCTCCGTGTCAGGCTCTGCGAACGCCCCGATGGGGAGCAGGGCGACAAGCAGCCCCATTGATTTCACTTCTATGCCCTCCACTCGGCAGAGGACGGCGTGCGAGAGCTCATGCACGATTATGGCGACGAGCAGTCCCACCCACCCCCACAGCGGGATGAATTCATTCAGTCCGGGGATGAGGAGCCAGTTTCTTGGCTCGTTAAGCTCGGTAGGCTCGGGCTTCTCCGTGAGGACCGCGTAGTTCCCGTAAAGCAGCAAAAGGGACATGAAGAGCATGGCGACGCAGAGAAACACTATGCCAAGCGTTGCGTAAACCCTCCAGAGGCGTCTGATAACCGCAAGACGCTCCAACAGCCGCTGTCCCCTTTTAGTCCTTATCATCAACAACGGACCGACTGCTGAAATGTTAAACTTCTGTAGCGCCCCCCGCCGCTCAAGATACATTATAAGGAGCCAATATGCGAAAAATACAAGAAGCGCCGCCGTTACATATCCCATATTCCTCATTCCTCCTGCAGATTTAAAAATTTAAGGCAAATTGAAGTTTCTTCTGCGTAAGCTTTAGGCTGACGCAACGCACGATGGGTGGTGTGCAAAAGGTATTTAAAAGGCTAACTAACTTAAAAAGATGGCAAGGAAGCCAGGCAGGATGTATAGGCACTTGGAAAGCCCTGCATATACGAGGAGAGAGTATATGGGCGGCGTTCCGGGCAGTAAAATTACGATATTTGACATGGGCAACCCAGGCAGGGAGTTCCCAGTAACTGTGTCGCTCGTCGCAAAGGAGGCATGTCAGATTCGACATAACGCCCTCGAAGCCGCAAGAATAGCCGCAAACAAGTTCCTGATGCGAGAAGTTGGGCGGATGAACTACCATCTTAAGATAAGAGTCTATCCGCACCACGTGCTCAGGGAGAACAAACTGGCGGTCGGCGCCGGCGCGGACCGTGTTTCGAAAGGCATGCGAAGGGCGTTCGGCAGAGCTGTCGGCACCGCCGCTCGTGTTAAAAGCGGACAGAGAATAATAAGTGTCATGGTCGAGCCGCATAACTTCCTCAAAGCCAAGGAATCCCTGAAACGAGCGAGCTACAAGATGCCCACGCCGTGCAGCATCGTCGTCGATGACGGCGCCGAACTCGTCGGCAGCTGAACCGTAATCGGAAAATAAATTCTACAATCCTTGGACTATGGTTAAAGGTATATAAAGTTTTTAAACAGTAACCCCCTTATAATTGGCATGACGGCGTGCTGCTCGCCGCTAATATATTTAGTGAATAAAACATAGGGAGATTGTCATGAGGATATTTGTGATAGGCTTTGGACAGGCGGGCGGGAAGATTGCAGATTTGTTTGTCGAGTTTGACAGGCGAACCCGCCTCAACAGCGTTATAAGGGCGATAGCGATAAATACGGCAAAGCCAGACCTCATGGGATTAAAAAACATTCCCATGGAGGACAGGATTCTCATAGGAGAG
>QMVQ01000196.1 GCA_003661185.1 Candidatus Alkanophagales archaeon
GAGCTGCTCACGCCGCATGAGGTTTTTGATGACGCCCATACCATCATCGAAAACCTTGAAGTCAGTAGCTGGGTGAGTTTCTACCACGTCTCTAATCCATACCCCCTCCCCGACGCCAAGCTTCCTGATGAGCGGGAGCACTTGCTCGGAGACTTGCAGTTTGCGCTGAGCCTCGACGAGTCGCAGCTCGTAGATGCAAAGTATTTGATATGTAGAGGGTATTTGTGACGGTGTTGCTGGTTTAAGAAGACGTTGCAGCTAATTCCTACTTTTGAAAGGTAGCAGCAGGGGAGGCGGGTGGTTTTATATATGTCGCTTTACTATTTATCGACGTAGGGTCGGGCGACCCGAAGTGAAGCCCTCGACACCGGAGCCCGGAAGGCTGAGAGAGCTGCCGGGTGGGTGGATGAACTGGGAACCCGTGAGCCTCACTGGAGGAGCCTCACTTCAGTGAGGGGAGGAGGTCACATTAAACAAATTCCACACCAGAGTCACGGCGTCGTAGAGCGCGACGTGCCCAGCCACGTAACGCGCGGGACTCCTGCAACGGCGTGCTGTGCGAGGAGGCTTTTGTTACGCCGGACAGTATTGTGTTTGGAGAGCTAACGAGGGCGCGTTGCTGCCGGAATTAACGTCAAGATGGTTGTTACGCCAAAGCTTCGGTGCCGACGAGCTTCGCACCCGCCGTTTTCAAAACTTCAGCCGCCCGCTCAACGTCGTCAACGCTCATTATGAGGATCGCCTTGCCGCCGCCTTTTGAGAATGCGTATGCATAGTTTATATTTATAGAAGCCTGCCCGAGAGCGTCCGCAATTTCGAATAGCGCCCCGGGGCGGTCTTCCATTTCGACACTCATGACTTCAGTCTTCGAGACCGTGAAGCCAGCGTCCCGCAAGACGTCGTGGCAACGCTCCGCATCGTCCACGATGAGGCGGACGACGCCAAACTCCCCGGCTTCGGCGATCGAAAGCGCCCTTATGTTCACGCCTGCCTCATAAAGGAGTCTCGTCGCTGCTGCCAGCGTCCCCGGCTTGTTTTCTAGGAATAACGAGACTTGGGTTATTTTCATGGCTTTCACTTGCCCCGCAAACCTATTAAGTTTAACTATGGAACGATTCGGTGCAAGATTTGAAACAGAGCGCTCACTTCCTCTGGTTTCTAATAGCCAGTCAAAGGTCGCATTTCCGCTCCCCCTCTTTACCCCACCGCTTGTAATCTCTAAGCTTCCAAGCTCCAGCCTTAGCAAGCTCGGAAATGCCGCAGGCGGGCGTGCTGCCCGTAGAATAACATTTCAAGCAATTACCATCGCAACCTGCCACCGGCTCAAATCTATCACCACGCCGCACGTATATTGGGACGTTAATGCCTTCGCAGTTGTTTGAGGTTTTAAATTCGGCGTTCAGCCCCTTAAGCCTTCCGTTCGGCAGACGCTCGAACTCCATGCAAAGCGCGAACGTCACGTTATGACGACAGCAAATGTCCCTGAGCGTGCGGAAGAGCTGCTTCCGATACCAAATGCTCGCATGCAGCCTCGGTCCGATGCGCTCCGTGAAGAGCGTTTCGTAGCGCCGCCTCATATCTTTTCCAAACTTAACCTCAATCTTACTGAGGATATCGCTTTTCGTCCTCAGCGGGATGTCGAGGCAACTTGCGATGATATGGGCGGCGCCCCGTTCTTTTGCTGCCGCCACTAAAGCTCTAAGCTCGTTTTCGCTATCGGTGACAAACGGTAGCACAGGGTCAATTCTGCAAACCGTGAAAATTCCGGCATCACACAATCGCTCTATGTTCCTAAGAAGTCCATCGACGCTGGCGCCGCCTTGCATTAGCTTCCTGCGAAGCTTTTCATCAAGCGTTACAATCGTGATTTGCGCAAACGAGTGCTCCTGCGTTTTTAAGAGTTTCAGGGCTTTGTTACTGACTACGCCCTTCGTGACGACATCCACGGGGAGATTCCGCCGCACGAACTCCTTGATTATTTTTTCGGTCAGCTCGTAACGCCTGTTAATCGGCTGGAATGGGTCGGTAACCGGCGATAGATACCCGCAACTCGCCACGTTTAAAGCGTCAAGTTGCCGTGAAACGACTTTATCAAAATCTTTGAACACGGTGACGACGCCCTCTCGGCGGAAACGCTCGAAATGTCCAGGAAAAGCGTGGGCGTAACAGAAAAAGCAACGGTGGCTACACCCGTTGTAGGGGTTAATTAAAAGGCGCTCCGCCGTGCACTCTCGGGCGCCGTTCGGCTCTATGCCGCTCCACCAGCCATGTAGTTCCTTCTTTGAAGCTACGAGGACATGCGGCGTCGGCTCCTTAAGCACTTCACCGCCGCCCGACATAACGGCAAGACGCCGTAACCTCCGCTCGCAAGCGTTAGATATACTTCTCTTTGACAAGGATCTCGGCATTCAGGATGGCGGCGCCGGCGGCGCCCCGCACGGTGTTGTGCCCTAAGGCTATGTATTTGACTTCGCGGCTGCCGCTCTCTCTGACCCTGCCGACGGAAACCGCCATACCGCGCTCAGCATCCCTGTCGAAACGGGGCTGCGGTCTGTCCTGCTCCTCCCTTAGGATCAGGGGCGTTTTCGGCGCGAACGGCGTGTTGAGAGGGCTTTTAAAGTTTCGGAACGCCGCCTTCACATCCTCGGCGCTGATGTCCTTTGAGAAGCGGACCCAAATGGCTTCGGTGTGCCCATCAAGCACTGGGACTCTATGGCATGACGCCGTTACTCTGAACTCTGCGTCCTTGATGCGTTCGCCCTCAGGCGTCCCGAGAATCTTTAAAGTTTCAGTTTCCATCTTTTCCTCCTCGCGGCTGATGAACGGGATGATATTGTCAATGATTGCCATCGAAGGGACGCCTGCGTAGCCCGCACCTGAAACCGCCTGCATCGTCGCTACGTGCACTTCCTCAATCCCGAACTCCATCAGAGGCTTCAGCGTCATAGTCATCATTATCGTCGAGCAGTTCGGGTTTGTCACGATGAAGCCGTCCCAGCCACGGCGGCGCCGCTGCACTTCTATGAGGCGAAGATGGTCGGCGTTCACCTCAGGGATGACGAGCGGAACATCCTCCTCCATTCTGTGGACGGAAACGTTGCTCGTTACTGCATAGCCGGCGCTTGCGCACTCTTTTTCGACGCCTCTCGCAACGTCGCCGGGGAGCGCCGAAAACATGATTTCGACGTCGGCGTTCTTGCTTGCGGCATTCACGTTCTTAACCTCAAGCTCCGCCACGCTTTCCGGAATTGCTCGGTCTAAAAACCACTTCGCAGCCTCCCTGTAAGGCTTCCCGGCACTCCGCTCCGAGGCATAAACCTCTGCTATTTCAAACCATGGGTGGTCGCGCAGCAAATCCACAAAACGCTGACCCACACTCCCTGTCGCCCCCAAAACTCCAACTTTGATACGACGCATACTAACCTAACACTACCCCTTCCTCCTTTAATAC
>QMVQ01000197.1 GCA_003661185.1 Candidatus Alkanophagales archaeon
AGCGCCGACGCAGTATTCGCAAGCATTCTCGACAACATGCTCATGGTATATGCCTACGACGCCAGCAAGCCCCTGACCGAGCGGTGGAGTTGGTATGACGGAACCGGCGGCGGCTTCACGGATACTCTCTCGGAAGTGTCGCCGCAGTTTGCCTACTGGGTGCGCATGAACGCCAACGACACACTTGAAATCAGCGGCACTTACGTAGAACCTACTGGCGGAGAATACTTGCTCTACGACGGCTGGAACCTCATCGGCGTCCGCTCAAGAGCTGCCGTTAACGCTTCCAATTACATAAGCGGCACCGTCGTGAAAATCTACACTTGGCAGGACGGCAGCTTCCAAGAAGTTACAGAATTCGAACCCGGCAAGGGCTATTGGGTGCTGATGAGCGGCACCGGCACTTACCCATAATTTTTCTTTTTTTGCTTTTTTCTGAACCTTTCTAATTTGTTATTTAAGGGCATCAGTAAGATAAAAGATGGAAAGGCAAGCAAGACCGATATACGACGCCCGCATCTTCTGGAACATAGAGAGGAATTGGTATCGCATGGCAGCTCCTTCTCTCTCTTTCCCCAAAATTCGGGTGCCAGCGCCACGCAAGTTAAGTATGGCGAGATACGGGGCTTTTCTGTCCGAAACGTTACAGGAATACGAGATGCGGAACGCCGCCGCCCTCGGTAGTGTTGAGATAGGAACGCACATCTCGCCGGCGCTCGCCTATTTCTTCCTCTTCGGCACCAAGGAACACAACAAAGCCGCAATACTGCTCTTCGGCGGCGGGCATGCTGTCGCCTCTCTAAACTGCTTAGACGACTTTTCTCTGGAGCTCAATTTTTCTTTCGTTTACGTTCACGAGCGAGCAGCGTTAAAGCACATAACAGGAATCGAAGAGCTTGAACAGAGACACCCTAAGACTGCGGAGCCGCTGAAAGAGCTTTGCGTCCACCGACCCGCAAGCGAGGGCGCCCTCCTCGTTGCTGACGTTCAGAAAGAAGTCCTTAGGAATTTGGGCGTCGAATGCGACACGCTGTTTACGTTTTTTTCGCACGCCTCTGCCCTCGTGGACAAAGGCGTTGTGGAAAGAAGTTCCTTCGATGTCTTTTCAAGGCATTTCGACGCTCTTGACGCAGAACGCCTAGGCTGGCGCTCGAGACCCTACGAGGGCATGTTTCCGGAGCTGCCACCGCTGGAGGGTGTGGACGCAAAGGAAGTCTTCGTGGAACGCCTTGAAAGCTGGTTCTACGGAGGGCGCTGGTATTCTAATTTTTCACCGCTCACACGTGCAGACGTCATCTTCGAGAGCATAGGGCGTGAGGAAATACCTCCGACGCCTTCGGAGTCGCTGCGGGCGAAAGTGCGCTACGGCGCCGAGTATGAATACCCAGCGACCCACCGCACGAGGATAATATATGGAGAGGAAGCAAGACGCCCCGCAGTCCTTCCGCCCGGCATCCTCATCGATGCGGACGTTGCGGAACGTATGATAAAAGAGGCTCGTCCACGGCTGTAACCCTTCACTCAAAGCCCCTGCCCCCGCAAAAAAGTTATAAACATGAAAAGAAAATTAATTTAGCCGAGGTGTGCATGTCGCATGCGTATCAGGCAGGCAAGAGCGCAAGAGCTAAAACGTGTCGTTGACCTTTACCTCAATGGCTACAAAGACCTTGGAAATTATTTTTATACACGACGGAAAAACGCCGTTAGATACATAAAGTGGTTGTATCGACGAGACAGGGCGGGCTTTTTCGTCGCCGTCGAAAACAGAAGCGGCGCTAACGCCGATGAAGGCGACGACAGCGGCGGTAGCGGCGCCGAGGACGACCATAGGATAGTGGGTTTTGTCGCCTCCGACGCCTTCTGGCTTTCAGAGAGCGGTAGGGTCGGCGCCATCCACGAGCTCGTCGTCAGCCCCACACGCCGAAATCTTGGAATCGGCAAGACGCTCATGAACGTCGCCATCCACCGTTTCAGGGAGTTAGGACTCGAGCGGGTAGAACTCTGGGTCGGCATCACGAACCCCGCACAAAAGTTCTACGAGACGCTCGGCTTCAAAGCTGAGTTCCAAAGTGGTATTTGGTTGAAGATGACAAAGGTTATTTGATGTTGCGGTTTTTCGTGCCAAGAGGCGTGGCGGTCGTAGGCGCCTCAAACAACGCCGCAAACTTAGGATACGTGGTCATGAAAAACATGCAGGATGCCGGCTTTGCAGGCAAAATCTATCCTGTAAACCCGAAAGATGCTGAAGTGCTCGGCGTGCATGCTTATGGCAGCGTCTCCGAAATTCCCACCTCCGAGCCTGTTGACCTCGCTGTCCTGTTGATTCCGGCGAGCGACGTGCCCAATGTGATGCGAGACTGCGCAGAACGAGGTGTTGAATATGTGATAATCGAATCTGCAGGTTTCTCGGAGGCTGGTGAAGCTGGCAAGAGGCTTGAGGAAGAAGTCATCAAAATCGCTAAGGAAAACAGCATGCGGGTCGTAGGTCCAAATTGCCTCGGGAGCATTAACACCGCTAACAACCTCGTAAGTATCTTCGTCAAGTATCATGCGCGAAAAGGGCACGTAGCGATAATTGCGCAGAGTGGTGGCGTCGGTCTCCTGTTGTTAGACTGGGTTTGCGAGAATTTAGGGTTGAGTAAGTTCGTGGGGCTGGGCAATAAGTGCGACGTGGACGAAGCTGACCTCCTCGAATATCTTGCTGAAGACGTTGAGACGAAGGTCGTGATGATTTACATGGAAGGGGTGAAGAATGGCAGGCGATTGCTCAATGCCGTGAAAATCGCCGTGCGGAAGAAGCCCGTGCTCGTGCTCAAAGCCGGGAGATTCACGACGGGGATGAATGCCGCAAAGTCGCATACTGGCGCCATGATTGCTGACGATAGCGTCGTGGATGCCGCCTTCAAACAGGCGGGAGCGCTCCGTGCCGAGACTCTTGAGGAGCTTTTCGATTATGCGAAGTGCTTTGCGACGCAACCTTTAATGCGAGGGGGGAACATTGCGGTCATGAGCACCTCTGGCGGGCTCGGTGTCGTCGCCGCCGACGCCCTCGGCAAATACGGGCTCAGCCTTGGAAAATTTTCTGTGACGACCCTAAGGGTTATAAAAAGATACCCTTACCTGAAAGGCAACCCCTTAGACCTCGGGCAGGCGGGCGGCGACTCTGACGTTTATTCTAAAGTTTTAGACGCTCTGCTTGCCGATAGCAATATAGACGGCATCGTAATCGTGGTCGTCTTTTGGGCTGCGGGGCTTGAAAGGGTCGTTGAGGCGCTGAAAGGCGTGGCGGAACGAGAACTAAGGAAGCCGGTGGTGTTCTGTGGCGTCAACGGCATACACGTGATAAAAGACGTTGAAAAGCAGATAAAATCGTTGGAGAGCGCCGGCATCCCAACGTATCCGTCGCCAGAGCGGGCAGTGCGGGCGCTTGCGGCGCTCCGA
>QMVQ01000198.1 GCA_003661185.1 Candidatus Alkanophagales archaeon
CTTCTTGCCTTTTTCGTGAGCTGCTTTCAGCTCCACGAGCTTGTCAATGGGGTCAAGTCCCGCATTTTCGGCGAGCGTCCTCGGGATGAGCTCAAGGGCTTCTGCAAACTTTTCGACGGCTAACTGCTGCTTACCGTGCAGCGAGGTTGCGAACTCACGGAGGCGGAGCGCGAGCTCAGTCTCGACGGCGCCGCCGCCCGGGACGGCTTTACCGTCTTCGATGACGCTGCCGACGACCCTAAAGGCGTCGTTCATCGAGCGCTCGACTTCATCGACGACGTGCTCGGTGCCGCCTCTTATTAATATGGAAACTGCCTTCGGGTCTTCACAGCCTTCGATGAAGACCATGCGGTCCGTCGCCACTTTACGTTCTTCGACGAGCGCCGCCTTTCCGAGCTCGGCGTCGCTTATTTCGTCGATGTTAGTTACGATGCGTCCGCCGGTCGCACGCGCTAAGCGTTCCATGTCGCTCTTTTTCACCCTGCGAACCGCCAGAATCCCAGCTCTTGCCATGAAGTGCTGCGCAAGGTCGTCAATCCCCTTCTGGCAGATGACGACGTTAGCGCCCGCGTCCTTCACCTTTTCGACCATCTCTCTGAGCATCCGCTCCTCCTCGTCGAGGAACGCCCGCAGCTGGTCCGCCGTTCTTATTCTGATTTCGGCGTCGGTCTCCGTATCCTTTACCTCCATAGATGCGTTTATCAGGGCAATCTTCGCATTTTCAATCTTGCGTGGCATTGCAGGGTGCACGACTTCCTTGTCGATGACGATGCCTTTGATGAGTTGTGTGTCTTGGACCTTGCCGCCCATTTTCTTCTCGATGTTGATGTAGTCCTTGTCAACGACCCGCTTGCCGTCCACGACTTCCACGATGGCTTTGCAGGCGTTCACGGCGATTTCCGCAAGGTGCTCCCTCGCAACCTCTGCCTCCTTTCCAGTGATAGACGTTTTTGCAATCTTCTTCAGCAGTCCCTCGTCCTCGATGTCCACGTCCACAGCGATGCCGTCGAGAATCTCTCTGGCTTTCTCCGCAGCCGTCCGGTAACCGCCGATGATGACCGTCGGATGAACCTCAAGACGTAGCAGCTCCTCCGCCTTCTTCAGGAGTTCTGCCGCGAGAACGACGGCGGTCGTCGTGCCGTCGCCAGCTTCCTCGTCCTGCGTCTTCGCAACCTCGACCATCATCTTCGCCGCCGGATGCTCGATGTCCATCTCTTTGAGGATGGTGACACCATCATTGGTGATGACGACATCGCCAAGGGTATCAATGAGCATCTTGTCCATGCCCTTCGGGCCGAGCGTCGTGCGGACGGCTTCGCCGACTGCCCGTGCCGCTTGAATGTTGTTGAATTGTGCGTCCCTGCCGGCAGCTCGTCTGGAGCCTTCCTTCATGATTATTACGGGAATCCCTCCCATCGCCATTTTCCTCACCTCCAGTAGGCAGCCTCACCGTGCATGCAGAGAGCTTGCCAATTTTAGTTAAAATGATGTTCAATATTAACCTTTCTCAAGCTGGGTGGCACAGCGGCATGACGCCCGCAGCGTCGCACCGGCTCTCACGCACGTTTAAACAATGTAATTCCCTTTTTAACCGCTTCCTGAGCAATTGGGGTGTTCAGCTCTTTTTCAGTGTAGGGGAAAACCTCGATGGGAAAGTCTAGTGCGAACCGCTCAGACCATTCTGCAATTCTGTCAATAAAAGAGCGGTCGTCTTCTTTGAGTATGATTAAAATGTCGGCGTCGCTTCCGGGCACGCCACGCCCCTCTGCCAATGAGCCAAATAAAACGATTTTCAGCACGTTTTCATTTTCTTCGCCTATCCTTTTTGCAACTTTAGAAACCTCTTCGACCAATTTTTCCTGCTCAAGCCAGAATACTTTTGCAGAATTCAATGATTCTTCTACTACAAACGATGGCATTCCCGGCGTCCTCCCTCGTGAAATATTCATACGGGCTTCCAGATTCGAAACCATTTGGATACCGTGTTGGAATGTAATATTTATCTAAGCTTCTAGCGCAATTTAAAAGCTCCTCGCTCACCGCTACTTTTTTTGAAAGGAGCCTCATAAGGTCAAATATTGAATGACCCCAGGCGGTTGCATTTAATTTCTGAAATGCCGCTTTAACGGCTTTTTCAGCAGCTCGCTGAGCCGCAAAACACGACCATTCAAAAAATTCGTCTTCCATCAGGTCTTCAGCCACTTTTAAATCCCGCTCCGCCTGACGCATCCAGTCCTTGCTTCGCTCAGGCATCTTATAATTATATCCAACTTTTAACTTAAGCTTGCTTCTCCAGCCGAGACGCATGTGTAAGCAGCTGCGTAATTTGCAGCAGAGAGCCTGAGACGCCTTTGACGAAATTGAAACAAATGTTAATGCATGGTAAAGTTTTAAAATATTGGGAGGGCAGAAGTAGGATGGAGGACGCAAAACGGACGAGGTGTGGATGGCTGGCTGCGCGCTCCGATTCGTGGGAGGAGGTGCGACGTGCTGTGGTGGCATGACGCTGATAAGAGGCTTGAAGGTATGAGGCTGGCAGTTGCCACTGATGAAGAGCTTTGCGCCCCTCATGATGGGCGGCTCTCTCATGAGCATCTCCTCAGGGTCTTCAGGAAAGGGTTGAGAAACGGGAACTGGCGCAGGCTCGGTAGGCTGGAGAAAGCCTTATACATGGCGTCCCTCTGGTATGCGAGAGTTCGAGGCTTCATAGTAAACGAGTTGGTCGTGAGAAAACTCAAGGCGCTCGTCGACAAATTGACAGAGACTGTGAGGGAGAAGATATTCATGCGTGGGCTTGAAAGGGCGATGGAAATTCTGGAGAAGTATGAGGAGCGTGGCGTGTTCGCATGGGCGCCGTCGGTGAGGGAGTGGCTGAGCGACCCGGACTTTATATTCTGGCTCGGCAGGAGCGCGTGAAGACTGTTGAGGAAGCAAGAGACCGTGAACTTACGGTGCCGGGATTAGGGGAGTAGAGTGATTCCCACTTTGGATTTTACGCTGGAAAAGTACAAGGAGCTGTGTGAAGCTATTTTGAGGAATTACGAGCCGCGGACGGTTGCATCGTATCTCATAGAGCATCCCGGGGGGAATGTCGTTATACTGCGGCACGACGTTGACAGGAAGCCGGAGAGTGCGTTGAGGATGGCTGAGCTTGAGAACTATTTAGGAATCGCATCCACGTATTATTTTAGGATGAAAAAAGGCGTGTTTAAGCCTGAGATAATAAGGGAGATAGCGGGCATGGGACATGAGGTAGGATACCATTATGAAGTATTAGACAAAGCAAAGGGCGATTTTGAGAGGGCGATAAAAATCTTTGAGGAGGAGCTAGAGAGGTTTAGGGAGTTCTGTGAGGTGAAGACTGTTTGTATGCATGGAAATCCGCTCACCCCTTGGGTAAATAAGGATTTGTGGGAGAGGTATGATTTTAA
>QMVQ01000199.1 GCA_003661185.1 Candidatus Alkanophagales archaeon
ATCTCTACTTTAACATCCTGCGGCGGATTTACAAGATCAGCGAGACGGCCATTGTGGACATCACGCCGGAGAGGTATGGGGACTTGACCAAGGAGAGCTATGGATACGGGATTCCCAAGGCATTTGTGGCTTCGCCATCGGCGCTCTATGTGGGGTTCGACTTGGCCGAAAACGACTATCCCTGTGTGCTGGCTTATACAGGTGTGGGTTGGCATCCCATTTGGAAAGGGGCTTCGGGGAGGACTTTCCACGGCTTGGGATACAGCCCGGAGTTGGATTGGCTCATTATCAACGACGGCGATACACGCTATCGCCAACTGGTGAGCATGAGCGACATGCCCTATCCCACCTTTGGGAGTTCGGGGCACATTATCACGCCTCGCTTTGATGGCAACATGCCACAAACGCCGAAGGCTGTGAAGAGCGTCATCCTGCACACGCGGGATTGTTCGAGTGCTCAGAAGATAACTGTCTACTACCGCAAGGACGGGGAGACAAGCTGGACGGAAGTGGGCGATGTGACATCCAGTCCGCAGGAGGAGCTATCGCTGGCTCCTCTAGCAGGAGCCTTGGAGGTCCAGAGCGACATCCAGTTTAAGCTGGTGCTCTCCACGGCGACGCCTTCGCTGACGCCTATGCTCAGGCACTTCACCTGCATGTGGCTACCGAGACCGAGCGCTGTCTATGCTTACGTGGTAAATGTCCGGCTTGGTGAGCCGATACCGCTATCATGACGACTGTAAAAGAGCAAGTTGACTTTCTTAAGGCTTGCACCGAGGACAATTTACCGCTGATATACACCGATGGAGCAGCGACGCATGTTGTCTACCTGGCGCGGGTGCGGTATGAATCGCCCCATAAGGGGCCGGGCGAAGGCGACATTGCGGAGCTAACGTTCATGGAGGCCAAGCCCGAAGATTGGGGTACGCCCACGGGCTGGCGGGAGCAAGCGGAGTTCCTGCACGATGTCGGCGAGGACATTGAACCGGCCTTCTATTATGACCAGCATGGCAATAAGCATTGGGTTTACATCGAGCGCATTGCTACGCATATTGCCCACAAGGGCCCGAGGGGCCGGGAGCCCATCATACAGCTTCGGATGATAGAGCTGTGGAGGGATCAGTTGCTGGCTCTCCCATTGCACTATTGCCGGATAGAGGAGAAACACGCTATCACGACGCAGGCTCCCGACCCGCGATATGACGTTTCGGCTTATGAGTTGATGCAGTACATGTAGGATTATGGCTAAAGGTAAGAGCGGCTTCGTAGAAACAGCACAGGTTGTTTACCACTATGATGTGGACGAGGCGCGGTTCCACTGGCTGACCAATAACAGCGGCGGGGCCCTGTCAACGGGCGCTGTGGTGGTGTGGGACACCAGCGCGGATGATGCCTTCACCACCACGACCACAGAGGGCGACCTGGGGGTTTGCGGTGTGGTGGCTGCTCCTAGGGAGACGGCCACTCAAACTATCGCCGACGGCGACCAGGGCTGGATTCGCTATAACGGCCTATGCCCCAAGGTGCAGGTGGACAGCGCGGCCAACCGGGGGGATTGGCTGATTACCTCCAGCACAGCGGGCAAGGCCCATCCTGTCTCTGGTGCCGTTGCCCCGCCGGGGGCTTTTGGCCTGGTAACGGTAGGAGGGACTACCGAATGCCAGGCATGGATATTCCCCTGCCGGGATGCGCAACTACATCCCACGGCCCAAGTGGGGACTACTTCGATTAGCTATGATGGTCAGGGCCGCGTGTCGGAGATCACCACACACATAGCGGGGAATAACTATCACAAGCGGACATTTGCCTACAGCGGCGATTTGCTGGCAAAGGTCACAGAAGAATATCCTACCGGTAACACCATCCTTACCTGGACGGTGAGCCGGGATACACAGGATAGAATAACAAGCGCGACGCGCAGTTAGGAGGGAGGGAAATTGGCATCATTCACTTGGCACATACAGGCATCTGCGACCACGTATGACTTGGGGAGCAACACCCTGGGCTTCTTTGGCTCAAGCTATGGCGACACCATCACGGCTGGGACATTCCAGGACAGCATTCACATTGACACCGGCGATGGGGTTTCCGAGGTATGCACGGCGAGCCATCCCTACAACACCAAGTATGCTGCCTCGGAAGGCTCCAACAAAGTCATCCTCGATGGCTCCGTGGTGACTATGGGGGCGGGCACGCCTTATACGGGCCACTTGCCGATACACATTGAGTTCGACCACACCTCGGACGTGGCCACGCAAAACATCTATTTCTACACCTACAATGGCACCACGGCAGCCAGCCCCGCTGAAGGTGTGGAGGTATGGGCCTTTTACAAGACCCAGACTGAAACTGGGGCCACCACGTGGAAGAAGATCAACGATTATTCGGCTAACGTGGGGGGCAATAATGCCACTGACCGGTTGGAGCTACAGGCATATAGCTCGGCCACCAGCCACCACCATTGGTACTTGGGCATTTCTGCCTCCCCGGAGAGTGCGGGAGCCAAGGGCAACTTCGACTTGGGTATCACGCTGGAGTACTACTAATGGCATTCGAGGGATGGATTGCCAGCTTAAGCAATGGAGAGACGGTATTTGAGGAGTGGATACCGGGCCAACCCAGCCCCTGGTTGCGGTTGCTTCAACGGTTAGAGGAGGAGGGCCTGGCGGTAACACAACTCCGCTTGCAAGTGCGGGGGCGCACATATTGCTGCATTCCCCATGCCGATGCCTACTTCCAGGCCCACCGGACAAGCATGTCGCTATACGGCAAGCAACGGGGCTTCCTGCGGGGCATAGGCTCGGTAGTGGGCGATACCGTGTATATCCTGTGGGTGAATGAGCAAGGCGATTGCTGGCAAGAAGTCCGCAGGGCCTAATGCGCGGCGCGTCCTAGGGCATACTCTGGACGTGAAGAAATAAGCTTGGGCGGGCACGTTAACAATTGAATAGCCCGCCTGGATGGGAGGAGCGATAGATTATGCCAAAGTACTTGAAAATTGTGAAGGTGCGCATTCGTCGGGGGGGGGCAGGCGAAGACATGATGGTCTACCCGGATCGCTACAATGCCCAAGAAGTTGACCGCTGCGGCATAGGGCCTCTCAACCTCCAGCGGGGCGCGGGAGCTTATTCGGGCCACATCGGGCTGGGCGGCGACGAGGAATGGTGCCTCATTGCTCTGCCGCCCGATTTGGCCGCCGAGTACGCCAAAGATCCCGATATGGAGATCATCACCGCGGATGAGGCTGACGCCCTTATGGACGAGTGGCGGCAGTTTCGTGGCGAGCCGGAAGTTATCGTCAACGCCCCGGAACGCCTGCGCTTGATTCAATTGAAGAAGACGATGGGCCAACAACTTAGCCAAGAA
>QMVQ01000200.1 GCA_003661185.1 Candidatus Alkanophagales archaeon
ACCTAAAGACGAAGCCCCAAGAGAAGGCCAGGCAAGCAGCCCTGGGCCTCGTCTACCGCGACGGCGAGATCCTTTTGATCAAGCGCAGGAATGAACCCCGGGTCTGGAGCCCGCCCGGCGGCTTCCTCTCGGGACGCGATCCCGTCACCGCGGCTTTGGAGGAAGTCCAGGAGGAAACCGGCGTGCTGGCCGATCTCGTGATGGACGAGCCTTGGCGGGAGATCACCATCGAAGGGGTGCATTTGTACCTGGTTCCGATGCGTTGGATCAAAGGCGAGGGCGAGCCTTTGGCCGAGGCCGACGAGGTCGGCTGGTTCGAACTCGACGAACTCCCCGAACCGATCTCGCCTTCTCCCGAAGTCCTCCGCGCCGGCCAGGCCATCGCGAAAGACGGGCTGGGCGAAACAAAACTGAGGGAGGCGTTCGAGAAGCTCCCCGACGCCTTCGTTGTCGTTCCCGACTGGGCTTCCCTGACCGGGTCCGCGATCTACGGCAAGAACCGCAAGCCGCACGACATCGACATCGTCCTCCGGGCGGACGCCCCGTCCGGGTCGCTCCTCAAGCTGGAACGGGCCCTGAAAGAAGCGATAGGCGAAGGCTTGCCCGTGCAGTTCTCCCTCGAGCCCCAGGGGCCGACTTGGGCCTACCTTCCACTTTACACCCTAGTTGCGGTGAAGAACCCCGAGTTCGAGATCCGGTCGCTGCCGGAGCCCGGGTTCGCCGAACGGTTCTACAAGGCGGCCGTGCAGGAGGACATTTCCAAAATCAAGCCGCTGGAGCCGGTGGCCCATTACAAGGCGGCCGGGGAGTTCTACGGAGGGGAAGAGGAGGAACTCTGGGAGAAATGGGCCAGGCGTGCGGTAGAGCGGGGAGAAAAGATTTGCGTGCAGCCGAAAGCCGACGGTTTCAGGGTGCACCTCCACAAGAAGGGGTCGGAGTTCGCGGTGTTCACCGAGAAGGGCCTCGAGCGCTCGGCCGTCTTCCCTGACTTCCCCAAGTTGATCGAGAAACTCCCTTGCCGAGAATGCATCCTCGACGTGGAGGCGATGGCCTACAAAGATCCGGGATGGAGGAGGCCTCAGAACCGGTGGGAAATGGCCTGGATCGGGTCAGCGAAGGAACCGCATGACGAACCGGTCACGTTCTGGGCGCACGACATCCTGTGGCTCGATGGGAAGAACGTCTGCGGCCTCTCTTACCTCGAGCGACTGAAGCTCCTCCGTAAACTGATCGGCAACGGCATAACGGCGGGCAAGTTGCGGATCATGGTCATGCCCACCAAGATCGCGACCGGCAAGCGGGGGCTCCTGGAGGCGCTCGAATGGGCCGATTCGCAGCGCCAGTGCAACTCCGAAGGGGCGATGCTCAAGTTCCTGTCCTTCAAGTACGATACCGGAGTCCTGGGCGGAGTCGTGAAGTACAAGACGGTTCCGGAGCTGGACACGTTGGCCATCGGTTGGAGAAAGGTCCCGGCGGGCAAGCCCCCACATGTGCACTGGACCAGAGAACAGGCCTTCAAGGAACTTCCCAAGTTGCTCGAGAAATCGAACACGTACATCTTCCGGTGCGCGCTCCGGAGCGAGGAGGATCCGGACCTGTGGCTTCCGCTGGAAGGGGACCATGAGCTTTCGGAGTCCGACCTGAAGCTGGATTGGGACGAGGAGAAGCAAACGTGGAAAGGGACGGACGATCCCAAATACTGGACCATGCTTCCGGGCTGGCCGGAGCGCGAGGCCGGCGAGCTGGCGTACGGCAACACGTACGCTTGCAAGGTCGAGGACCCGTCCTGGCTCAAGAAGGGCCTGGTGATCACGGTCCGGCCCGCGGAGCTCAGGCCGTTCAAGGGCGAGGACGGAAAATGGCACATCTCTTGGCAGCATCCCTTGTCGCCGAACCCCAAGGAACCCGGTTCGCCGGTCGGGAGCGTGGAAGCCGCCTTGCGTGCTTATAAATTGGATCCGAAAGACTTCCAACCTTTGGCGTGGAGGAAGTGGAAGCCATGATCGAAAAGCAAAAGGGACCTTCGATCGAGTATCCGCCTAAACCGAATGAAGTTAAACGATTTATAGTACAAAGTCATTCACGTGGCAGGGGTAACCACTGGGATTTTCGCTTCGCGCTGAACGACGTCGCGGAAGGCTGGACGGTGAACGCGAACGTGGAAGGGGCGATTGAGATCCCCATCGTGACCCTGACGCAGCTCAAGGTCCTCCATAAGGACCAAAAGGCGTGGAAAGTGGACCTCGAGACCGGCAAGATCCTGCCTCGCAAAGTAAGGACCACCATCCAGGGCAAGACCCGGATCGTGGTGCGTCCCGGCAACCTGTTCGCGACTCCCAAGGCGGCCGTGATCCCCAAGGAATGGATGGACGTTGAGGGGCGGACTCCTTTCCCTCCCGACTGGCCAAAGACGGTCCTGGAGTGGTGGGATAAATGGCCTAGCTATGTTCGGGCCGAACTTAGAAAGGCAGGCTGGGATCCCGAACAGGCTCAAGCGATCTTGAACGGGAAAGAAAAATGGGACGTGAAAGAGGTTCCAGTCGGGGCCACGCGTGCTTTTCCGGGAGTCTTCTACAAGTTCGAAGACGGTTTGTACACGCCTGGGGCCCGTCGCCCGTGGTTTTTTGAGTACCACGTCGAGCAAGGAAAGTTCTTTCAAGGCAGGCTCTGTTTCCGTCTCGTGACGCGCGAAAAGGCCGAGAAATCCACGGCCTGGCAGGAGCTCGTGGCTTCCCGTTTCTTCATCGTGGACGGGCCGGGCGGGGCCAAGATCGTGAAGCAAGTCCTGCCGCCGGCCGAAGCGGAGGAGGAAGCCAAGCTTCCCGGCTTCTGGATGTTCCAGACTCCCGATCCTCCGGGCGAAATTCATCCTTACGTCCTTTCGGAGGAAGCGATCGAAAAGAAATGGCTACCTCCGAGGCCCGCGTCGGCCTTGCCGCAGAAGTTCCAGAAGGAAGCCCCGAAGGAACTGAGGTTCTGGACGATCGAGGACAGGGAAAAGGCCCTCGAGGCCAGGGAAAAGCTGGCGGAGTTCTTCGAGTCGGGAGCAAAGAAGTCCTTCCCGGTGGTCAAACTGAGGAAAGGGGAATTCAGACTCATCGCCCAGCACTGGCGGGGTCCGGTCATCATCAGGTGGGGCCCAAGCGCTTCGCTTTACCATCTCTTGATCAAGGTCGGTTCGGATCGCTGGCTCATCGGCCTCGACAATGATCCCCGCATAAGGGAGGCGGTAGCCGGTTTCTCGGAGGACATGGACCTGTGGCGGGAGCTCTGGGAGGCGAAGGAGCGCCGGGACGTGGAACCCGAGACCGACCTCAACCCCACGAAGGACACGCCTTCCTGGGTCGAGCT
>QMVQ01000201.1 GCA_003661185.1 Candidatus Alkanophagales archaeon
CAGCGTATGAGGGCGTCTTTGAAGCTCTTTAATGTTGCGACGAGGCATAAGAAGAGTGCGGGGGTGAGGGGCATGGTGAAAATCATAAAGTATGGGGAGAGCATCAGCGCAAGCCATGTGAGCACCCCTTGGGATTTTTGCTTTTAGGAATGCAGTGAAATGTGTGCTCAGACACTCCAAAGGCCCGAGCATCCACCGTATTCTCTGAAAGTAGAGGTCAGCCAGCGTCTGCGGCGCCTGTTCTCCCACCCGGGTTTTCAATGTCGTCGCAACTCGCCAGCCGCTCAAATAAATCTTGTCGCTCATGTCCACATCCTCGCATATCTTAGTCTCGTCGAAACGCCACTTCGAAAATATACTTGCACGAGCAACCCCGATCAAGCCGTTGAAGTGGAGAAACACGCTCTTGTTGCCGAAAAATTTGTAGAGGCTCGTCAGAAGCTCGTATTCTGCGGACACTAGCCTTGGGATGACCCCCTCGTTTATTATGTAGCGTGGCGCACTGACGAATGCTATTTCGCAGCTCTCGTCCGCTTCCAGCACCTCAAGGCACGCTTCCAAGAAATTCTCGTTAGGACGGCTGTCAATGTCGAAAAACGCAAAAAATGAGTTTTCATCCAAAGCAACTGCCAACGCATCGTTTAGCGCTCCTGCCCTTCGCCCCCTGTCGGTTCCCCTAAAAAGCAAACTTATTTTTACGTCCTTCTCCTTTCGTCGCACCAGCTCCTTTAGCACTGCATACCGCTCATCGTCCTTGCTATCTATCACATATATTATTTCGACAGGGAGGTGGCATTTCAAGCGACACAAAGCCTCTATGGAGCGTTCTATAATGCCAACAGGCTCGGAAGCTGCGACTGGCACAACTATCTTGACGGTATGCATCGGCGGCGCTCCTGCAACTACCGCCAAATTATCCGAAAACGCCGTTCATCCAGAAGTAATACAGCGCAAAGTATATTATAGCGATGACGAGCCACGTGAGCATCACATTTTCGATGCCGACACGCCAGTTACACCTGTCCATCAAGAGGTCGTAGCTGAGCCCGCCGTGCTTCTCATAGTCCCATAAATCTTCTTCTTTAAGTCCTGAACTTGAGAGAACAAAGTCCCGCTCATCCTGTATGGTGTCCCAATGCTCCAGTACCGACCTTATGTATCGTTCTTCCATCTCCTTCGTCTTTAAAACGTTAAATCTCCTCATAGTCCCCCCTCACTTCTCCTCTATGCAGAACCCAAGGGTGAAGGATATTATGCCAACGATGAGCAACCAGAGGACGCTCTGCGGCATCACACGCTCCGAAAGCGTCCAGAGTGGCGCAGCCCACTTCATCAAGCCGTAAACTCCATAAACCATCAGCGCAAGCCCCCCATACCTCAGTATGGAAAGATACCTATGCCTCAGCCATATTCTCAAAGCTCGCACCCCCTAAGAGAATGCTCCTATTACTCCACCCCACCATATAAAAGCGAGCCCAAAGAGCGTAATGAGCCACTCGTCCACTGGGAAGCCCGGCGTGAAGAACTTCAGCCAGAACGCTACGAGGAAGCTTATCACTCCCGCCCCGATAACAGGCACGTTCACCATTCGTATCGCCTCCGGTCTTTACTCATTATTTGTGATATATAAACTTTGTGGATGCACTTCGGCGCTGTGCGGGCGTGGCGGCTCTTGAGGCTTGGCGGCACGGCATATCTGTGTCGGCTTTCAGGGGCGTGCGCTCTGAATAATTTCTGCTCGCCCGTTCGTCCGCCCCCCCGTCGAGCCCAATTAAGTGGACATACAAAACATTTTTAAAGATAAGATTGCGAAAGGGGAACATGCGGGCTTTACGTCTCCCCGAGGTTCTATGCGTTTTTGTCGTCGCATTCCTATGCTGCGGCACGTTCGCTGTCGAAGCGTCGCCACGAGCGTCGCCGACGGTCTCGATATACACCGACAAACCGGAATACTACGCTTATGACAGTATGTATGTTGGTCTGAGCATTTTTAACGACGTGGAGCGTGCTGTCGTCTTAAAAATCTGGCTTGAGTTCCCAAACGGTGAAATTCTCGTCGTAGCGAACGTCAGCGTCACGCTACCCTCGTTGAGCTACAATAATCCGGCGCTCTTGAGTTTCACGCTTCCGCCTTTGGAAAACGGAACTTACACGTGGCATGCGTCGCTTAGCGATGAAGGTGGTGTGCTCTGCGAGGATTTTACGGCGTGGAGCTTCTTGGGGGCAAGAGTGGAGAAGTGGGCGGTGCTCGTTGGCATCGCCGATTATGTAGGCTGGACGAACGACCTTGAATACACTGACGATGATGCTCTTGATATGCGAGCTGCGCTAATAAACGGCGGCTGGCGGGACGACCACATCTACTTGCTGCTCGACGATGACGCTGACAAACCTGATATTGTGGCGGCGCTGCTCTGGCTCGCTGCGAATGCCGACCCTGACGACATTGCCTTGTTCTTCTTCTCAGGACATGGCACTTTCGGCGTGGACGTGCCGCCGCTCGATGAGGCAGACGGCTACGACGAATACATTTGCACGCACGAGTTCGCAGACATTAGAGACGACGAGCTTGCGGCGCTCCTTAACAAAATAAGGGCGAGGACGGCGGTTATCATAGACAGCTGCTTCAGCGGCGGCATGGCTAAGCAAGACGAACAGCAGCGGGCGAAAACGCTCGCAGGAAAGGCGCACGTTACATTAAAAGACGGCTTCGACAAGGACATCGCAGCTGAGAATCGTGTCGTGCTGACGGCTTGCGACGCCGACGAGTATTCTTACGAGTATTCCTTCTTGGAAAACGGTGTCTTCACGTTTTTCGTTGTCCGTGGCTTGAAAGGCTACGCTGACGCCGACGGGGACAACTACGTCTCCGCCGAGGAATGCTTCTACCTCGCAAAACCTCGAGTCCAATACTTCACGACGCTCTCGCAAAACCCCCAAATGTTTGACGGTTACGAAGGCGAGCTCGAACTCGTTCGGTGTGTCGTTTAATGTGGCGTCCAGCGGTGTGCCGCAAGAGACAACGATTGAATGGCGTAAGAGAGAAGCAGATGGAACCCATGGCGGCGGCGAGTAGTTAAAGAAGGGACGTGTCCACATAACATAAGCCCACCGCAACCGATTATAGTATAGCATAAAAACTTACAGAACACATTCCAGTTTCTAACGGATTAAAACAGCTAATTGAGAAAAGAGCGTCTTTATCGCTGCTTCAGCGAAAAAACACCAACCTACCGAGCTTCATAATCTCACCGAAAGGACTGATGTTCGAATTCCCAACCAAGACTTCTCATAGCATCC
>QMVQ01000202.1 GCA_003661185.1 Candidatus Alkanophagales archaeon
CCGAACGTGATAACCGGGCTGGAGTTCGAACGGCTGTCGTCGGCGAGCGGTCCGACGCTCGGCGAGATTAAAATTAACGGGCGGACGCCGAGGCGTATAGTGTTCCTGCAGTGCGTCGGCTCGCGCGACAAGCAGGTCGGGAACGAGTACTGCTCGCGGGTGTGCTGCATGTACACGGCGAAGCACGCCCATCTCATCAAAGAGAAGATCCCGGACGCCGAAATCACCATCTGCTACATGGATATCCGCGCCTTCGGGAGAGATCATGAGGAATTTTATGAACAAGTGCAGCGTGAGGGTGTTACTTACATTCGTGGGCATGCCGCCGAGGTTTACAAGAAGAGTCCGGACGAGGACACGCTCATCGTCAGGCTTGAGGACACGCTACTCGGCGTCGTCCGTGAAATCGAGGCGGACCTTGTAGTTTTGGCGGCAGGGCTCGTGCCAAGTCGTGGGGGCAAGAGGATAATGGAGTTTTTGAAGTTGCCCGCCGGCAGAAACCGTTTCCTCCTTGAGGCGCACCCGAAATTAAGACCCGTGGAGACTGTGGTGGATGGCGTGTTCCTTGCGGGTTGCTGCCACTCCCCTAAGGACATCTCGGATACGGTGGCGCAAGCGTCGGCGGCGGCGATGAAGGCTGCGATGCTCCTCTCCAAGGGTTACGTAGAGACGGAGCCGACGGTAGCGTTCGTGGACGAATTGCGATGTCGTGGCTGCGGCACATGCGTCGAAGCCTGCGAGTTCGGCGCCGTGGAGCTTGTGGAGCGTAAAAGAGAGACGCCGGCTGGCGTGCTGCTGACGAAAGTTGCAAGCGTGAACGAAACGCTCTGCAAGGGTTGCGGCGCTTGTGCTGCGGCGTGTCCCGTCGGCGCGATGAACATGCGACACTTTAAAGACGAGCAGCTGGCGGCAATGGCAAAGGCTGCTGCCACGACGGAGGTGGAAGCATGAAGAACGATGCGACGAGCGATAAAATTAAGGTGGAGGTGTCCGAAGAGCCTGAAATACTGGCGTTCTGTTGCAATTGGTGCGCCTACGCCGGCGCCGATCTCGCAGGCGTCTCTCGCTTGAAATACCCGGAAAACATCAGGATCATAAGAGTGATGTGCACAGGACGTGTCTTCGAGGGTCTAATCATGCGGGCGTTTGAATGCGGTTTTGAGGGCGTACTTATCGCCGGCTGCCACCTCGGCGAATGTCATTACATCAATGGGAACGAGAAAGCGATGCGCAGAGTCGAGAAGCTGCAGAAGCTTCTTGAGCTACTTGGGATTGGAGGTGGGCGACTGAGGTTTGAGGAGATTTCTGCGTCGGAAGGGGGGAAATTTGCGGAGGTTGTGAGGCGGTTCGTTAAGGATTTAGAGGAGATGCCGCCGGTCACCTGCGCCTTCTGCGGCGGGGCGGCGGAGACGGACGTAAAGGCGGAAATTGAGAAAATAGTTGGAGAGACGAAAGCGTTTTACTGCGTGGAGTGCGGGAAGTGCACCGCCTCGTGTCCAATATCAAGGTTTTTGGAGGACTACTCGCCGAGGACTAACGTCGAGCGTGCAGTTTTCGGGCTGAGCGAGGAGACGCTCTCCGATGCGAATATTTGGCAGTGTCTGACGTGTGGGCTTTGCGAGCAGCGATGCCCGGCAGGCGTGGATTACGTGCGGTTTATAAGAGAGATGCGACGGCTGGCGAGCGTCGCCGCTCAGAACAGGTGTTCATGTGCGCACGGCGGCGTCCTCCAAGGAATGATGCGGCTCATGGCTTACGAGAACATCACGCCAAGGAAGTTCGACGTTTTCGACGGGCTTAAAGTTTCGAGGCGTGGCGAACTGATGTATTTTATGGGGTGCTTGCCGTTCTTCGACGTGATTCTGGACGAGGCGTCGCCGGGCGGTGTGGAGATTGCAAGAAGCGTCGTTTATATTATGAACAGACTGGGGATAAGCCCCGTGATTCTGGAAAGCGAGCTTTGCTGCGGGCATGACCTGCTGTGGACTGGCGACGTCGAAGCTTTCCAGAGGCTTGCTGCGAGGAACGTCGCCGCCATAGAAAAAGCAGGCGTCAAGAAAGTAATTTTCTCGTGTGCGGAGTGCTACCGGACCTTCAAGAAGGATTATCCGGAGTTTTTGGGCGATTTGGATTTTGAGCTGATGCATATTTCTGAGTTTTTGAGCGAGGAGTTGGAAAAAAGAAGCATTGAGCTCTCGCTTGAGGGCGTTACGGCGGCAGGGGAAGCAGGACGAGAGGTTACGGAGCTGAGAGTCATATATCACGACCCATGTAGGCTGGGTAGGCATCTTGGCATCTACGACGCTCCGAGGAACGTGCTTTCTAGAATAAAGGGCGTGCGACTCGTGGAATTTGAGGATTCGAAGGAGAGCGCGCAATGCTGTGGAACGAGCGCATGGGCGAGCTGCGACTTCGTCTCTGAAGGACTTAGAATACATCGCCTCAGGGAGGCTCGTAGCAAAGCCTCGATTCTCGTGACGGCATGCCCGAAGTGCAAGACGCACTTCCGGTGCACGCAGAATCGTAAAGATTTGCCTTTGAAGCTGGAGGAAATAGATGTAGAAGTCAAGGATTTTGCGGAGATCGTGGCAGCGGCGCTGCGCGGCAGCCTAAGTTAGCTATAAGGTGTTTGCCATGTTCATCTACCAGCGACAAGTTTCTCCTAGACCCCTACGTGCCAGCAGAACATTACGAAAAACCGGAAAAGTGCTGCTGCTCATCGTAGCGATGCTGCCCGCTCTTGCAAGGCGTCCATTTCGATTTCGAGAGAGCTCCGAGCATTACTGACGTCAGGACTTGGGCTTATCGGCTTCAGAACGCTGATCCTCACCTCATTGCGTCCTCCGGTTTCGATCTAATAATCATGGGCTATTCTCAGGACGGCACCGACGAGAACAGATACACAAAGGACATCGAGGTGATAAAGAAGAGCGGCGGCATTCCGATCGCATACATCAGCATCGGCGAAGCAGAAGATTATCGGTTTTATCGTTCTGTTGCTTGCAAGACCCTTCCGAGCGGGAGGGCAAGGGAAGGCGGGTGGGTGGTTAAATTTAATACTTCAAGCTTTGCTAAGGAGTTTGGAGTTAGGTTTTTGCAGTTCAAACTTCCCAAAACAGTCGTTGGTAAAAAGATCAAGGAGGTGAGAATTCTACCAAGGTGTAAGGGTTTGTGGTTTGAAATTGAGCACGTTTATGAAGTTGAACCAGAAAAAGTGGATTTAGGCAACAAGTATTTATCGATTGACTTAGGCTTAGACAACTTTGCTACTTGCATTTCCACCAGCGG
>QMVQ01000203.1 GCA_003661185.1 Candidatus Alkanophagales archaeon
TGTTGTGAGACCACTAAAGAAGGATAAGAAAAAACATGAAATTAAATAGAATAATAGAAAAGTTAGGGATAGAACCAATTACCAAGGAAAGTTTTCGGATTTTTCTTGGTAGTTTGAAGACTATGCTAAGATGCAGTGCCGAGAAAAATCTGGAATCATTAATGACATGGGATGCACCAGTACTGCCCAACTTAAAGAAATTAGACTCTGATGAAATTAGATTCGTAGAATCAGAGATTCTGAAAATAAACATCTCCATTGAAGAATGCCAAATTCAAGTTCAAAAATTAATTCCTCAAGAAACGAGGAAAAAATTTGCTGCTTACTATACTATACAACAAGGCGTTTACTTTATGGCGGCGGTAGCCCAAGAGTATTTAAAGCGTTTTAGAGGGGGGAAAATCGTTCTTGCGGATCCATAACGGCGGCGATCAAAAAATAGGAGTTGAAAAAATACAGAGAATTTGGGGTATCGAGCCATTACCCTTGTCCGCTTTAGTCGCATATGCATCATTACTACACGCAACAAATGGGAGAAAGGACGCTATCATCGTGATAACTGGAGATGCTTTTAAAGAAATACCTGAAGTCTCCTCACCGTTCATCCAGTCTGAACTATTTAAAGCAGATATTATCCTAACAAATCCGCCATTTACCCGACGGAAATACTTAGAAAAAAGTTATCGGGACTATTTACTCAAAATAATAAACGGATTATGGTATGAAGAATACATATAGAAAAGAAGTTAGTCTTAAGACTCTATCTATGCAGTGGTCTAATTGCGTCTGTGCTTTCGACATCCGCGTTTTACAAAAAGTGATTGTGAACATCAATAAAATATTAAACAAATCCCTTCCGCCCTTGTGGGATCAACTATATGAGAAATATAGGTATGAACTTGATTTGTCTGTAGCTGAACTCATTGAAATTAAAAATCCTGAAAAAAACATTGAGAGTTTATATCAAACATTAATCGATAGAGCTTGTTAATTTAACATGTTCCGTAAATTTCGATTATGAAAATTTGAATCGCAACTAATTATCGAAAAGTCCCAGTAGGTTTTTGAGGTTATTATGTATCTCCCAGCACTCTTTTTCTCTGAATTGTGATGGCCGCCAAATCTTATAATCTTTTTGTCAATGAAGATTATGTTATTGTTTGTAAATTCTTAGCAACTTGCAATTCTTTTTAGGACTAACACCGTAATGAGTCCTGAAATTTTCATCAGTATTTATTATGTTAACAATGTCCCATTCGCAATCTAAATCTATTCTACTTCTTTTTGCCTCTTTTTAAACTTCCTACCACCATTAACTGTAACTCCAACGGAATCTCAGCGAGAGATTAAGATTGCAGCGTAGCCCACGACTGCAGAGAGGTCGCCGGTGACGTCGCCGCTCGTCGCATATTTTGCAAGCTCGCCACTCTTGGCGCCGAGCGCCTTTGCCGCGAAAAGCATAGCGCCAATTGGTCCGACACCGCAGGCGCTCACATTCCGCTCGTAGATTCGGCGGTAGAAATCGTTAACGTCGAGACGGGTGATGGCGTCGATGACGTAGAGGTCATTGCTCCTCGCAACGTTGTCCGGCTCGTAGTGCGTGAAGTCCGAGGACGCAAGCACCACGATTTTGCGGCGGAGCCTTACGGCGGCTTCCACGATCTCGCTGGCGACATCGCTTGCCGTCTCAGCGTCGCTCAGCGCCATGCAAATTGGCACGAACTTGAGGTCGCCAAAGATGAACTGTAGGAAGGGTAATTGCACCTCGATGGAATGCTCGTAGCGGTGAGCGGTCTCGTCCACGTCTATGATGTGACGGGGCAGCGCCTCCACAAACTCCACGTCAACAGCAACTTCGCCGAGCGGCGTGCTCCACGTGTCCTTAGAAACTGCAACGGCAGAGCCTATGAGGTGGTGGTTCGGTCCCAGTATGACAAAGGTATCAGCTCTTGGAAGCTTTGCGTAGGCGTGAGCGGCGACTTTTCCTGAATACATGTAGCCGGCGTGCGGGGCGACCGCTCCAACTATTTTTGCGTCCGCCCCCCTCTTTATACCTGAGAAACACGCCTCTAATCTTCTAAGGAGGGACTCCTTCGTCCCCTCATAAAACTGTCCTGCCACCGCTGCCCGTCTCATTTTCATCACAACTTAGCCTCAAAATCCTCGACGGTGTAGTTGAAAACAAATTCTTCTTCCTTGCCCTCTCTGCGCAACCGCTCCCTAATAAGCTCTCGAGCGAGCAGCCAGTAAATCATTGCGAGCGCCTTCCTGCCCTTGTTGTTCGTCGGAATCACCAAGTCAACGTTCGCTGTCGAGTTGTTCGAGTCGCAGAGCGCTACTATCGGGATGCCCGTGCTCACGCCCTCCTTGACCGCCTGCTCGTCGCTTATGGGGTCCGTAACTATCAGGACGTCGGGCTCGCAATAAATACGCAGTGAGGGGTTCGTGAGCGTTCCCGGCACGAAACGCCCGACGATGGCTTTTGCGCCCGTCGCCTCTGCGAACTTGGATGCAGGGCGCTGCCCGTATTGCCTCGTGGCGACCACTAAAATCGAAGACGGCTCGTAATTCGCGAGAAATCTCGCAGCCGCCCGCACACGCTCGTCAGTCATCCTTATGTTCAGTAAATAAAGTCCGTCGGGACGCACCTGGTAAATAAAGCGAGCCATGTCCCCTGTTTTCTGCTGCGTCCCTATATGTATGCCACTCGCTAAATATTCGCTCACAGGTATCAGGATGTCCTCCGTTCTCGTTTCTGCTCCTCCTTCCATGCCCTATCCCAAATACCTCTTGCGTGGGAAGTTTTAAATAACCTTCGGCAGCATAATTAAGAGGAGTGTATATCGTGAGAGGTTGTTTATGAGCGAGGAGATGGATGTAGAAGGACTCCGTGAAGTCATTCAGGTGGTAGTAATCCCGGACAGGCTGCTTGGGGATGAGACTACAGGGAAGCTGCTTGAAGGACTGCGGAATGTCGAGGGCGTGAAAGGAATCATACTGCAAGGGCCATATTACATGAAAAGGAAGATAAAAGTAGGCGACCAAGCGTTTGAGACTACTGTGAAGGTTGGCAAGATATTCGTAGAGGTCGAAAACGAAGGTCTCATGGACGATATTGAAAAAGTATGCCGTGGCATTTTACCTTTCGGCTTTTACACGCACATAAATAAGTATTATGCGAAACCAACAAGCGAGCACTTGCAAAAGAAACCTACCGTGAAGGACCTGGGCGTCATCAAGAAAGAATAAAGAATAAGCGTTGGTTAAGCTCTCCCGAA
>QMVQ01000204.1 GCA_003661185.1 Candidatus Alkanophagales archaeon
ACTCTGCTGTTTTGTATTCCCAATATGCAGATGATTTAGAAAAAGGCGGGAATCTTTTACGACAGGAACTGGCTAATCAACGAAAGCTCTGGAGAATATATCAATTAACAGGCGTGCGGCTTGCGGGCTTAAATGAAGGTCTAATTAGGCATGCACAGGTTCTTGACTCCATTCTTCCAATGAGTGAGAGAACCTGGCGGCCGATGTCAAGGGAATTCAGAGCTCTCGCCTCAGGATTGGATGCTCTCAATAAACAATCAGCTCGCAACCTTATGATTTTAACGAGGAACGCAGCTGCAGCGGAGGCTTTTGGAGAACCTATAGCTGTTATTGACAAATCTGCCTCCCGTCTTTTGCGAACTCTATCTCCTCTCAATTACCAGCTTGCTAAAATGGGAATATCCCAAGCTATTACTTCATCTTTTTCTAAAGAGCTTGCTGAGGGACAAGCGAGAATTACGAAACAGACCCTTAAACAGGCAAGCGCTATTGCTGAGTCTGCCGCTAGTTTTGATAGATTGGCTCTTCCAATACAAAGAAATTTAATTTTAGGTTCTCAACTTTATGATATTTATAAAGGAAATTCTCGGATGGCTCTTCAGCTTGAAAATTCCATAAGAGAAGCCACTGGCGTTTTAGATTATCATTCAAGGGGATTACATTTAGTAAATAGAGCTTTGAGAGCTCAAAATGCCAATTTTGAGATTAGTTACGATACATTAAGAAAAATCACTGAAGAAGGATGGGGTGCATTTACTACTGAGCAGAGAGCTGCTCTCGAAGCGATAAGGGAGGCGTATCAACAAGAAAGACGATTTACAGGCTCTCTATCCGCTCACCAAAGAGCTCTTCTCCAATTGATTGAGACGACAGATGAATATGACAAAGCACTTCATTTCCAATTAAGAACAGCGCAGGATGCACAATTTCTATTGAAGAGGTTACAAACAGTTGGATATGAAGGTCTGACCGCTGCTGAGAAGAAAGCAATTCAAACAGCTCGTGAAAGACTTCCGCTCACATGGGAGATGGATGAGCGAATGAAATCTACTCTTAAGCGAGTTTTAGATTTAGCGGACGCTTATACTCAACAGAATACAATTTTTGGCAGCTTAACACGAAGACAACAATTATTTTTAGGCGCCATCACCAGAATACGAGGAGGAATGAGCCGTGTCTCAAGATTAATTGACCGCATCTCAATTGGCTCCCTCAAGCTTCTCGGCCCCATCTTCCTTGCTACAGCCGCATTTAATACTTTCAGTAGAATTATAGGAGAATGTGTTTCTTCTTTCACTGAGTATGAAGACCGTCTTATTGATTTGCGTGTAGCTGGCGAGATGTCTCTTTCCTCTGTGAATAGATTATCTGAAGCATTTATTTCTCTCGAAAGAATACTTCCTATTTCTGCAACCCAGCTCGCTCAAATCGCAACTCTGGCAGCGAAGGCTGGGGTTACTGGAACAGAACAAATTAAAGCTTTTACGATTGCAATTGCTAAATTCACCAAGGTAACAGGTTGGAGTGCGGACGAGGCTAGCGATGCGCTTCTTAAGATTGCCCGAGCGTTCTCTCTTCCGATTGAGAATTCAGAGAAATTAGCTTCCATGATGCATCATCTTGCAGTCGTCTCAGTCGCTGATGCGAAAGATATTGTAAATGCGATGACAAGAGTGGGGGCAGCTGCAACTAATCTTGGCATAACAGCCGATATGGCGGCAGCGATGGCGACAAGTCTTATAGATGCGGGAATGGGTGCTGAAAGAGCAGGAACACGACTTAGGGCGTTCTTTAGAGAATTTTTAGAGAAATCAGATAAAATCGCTCAAGTAATGGAAACAGGCGCTGGCATAAAGGATTTTGCTGAAATAATGAAGCGAGAACCAGCACGAGCTCTCTTACTGTTCCTTGAATATTTAAGAAGCATTCCTGATGAGGTTGAGCGTTCCCGTATTGTTTATTCTATATTCGGAAGTGTTGCATCTTTCGCTGTGCTTACTCTTGTAGAGCACTATCCTGAATTGACGAAGCGAATGCAGGAAGCGAATAGAGAATTAATGTATGGAACACGGTTGACGGAAGATTTCTCTGTCTGGATGGATGCAGCCTCGACATCAATCACCAAGGCAGAAAATAGCATAAATAGATTACAAAGAACAATAGGAGCGGGCCTTGCTCCGGTGGTATCAGGTTTAGCCGATGCATTTTCTGATTTTCTCGAGAATTTATTAGGCATTAATACAGATATTAAATTGACTACAAAAGGAACTCAAGAGTGGATAGAGGTATTTGAGAAAGGCTATCCGATGATAGAGAGATTCAATAAAAGTTTAGCTTTAGCCTCTTTCTGGAGGGAGAAATTATCATGGATTCCTAGCAGAGCTATCGCTAAAAATATAAATGAAATAAATAATGAATGGCAAGAATATGTAGAGAATATCGCAACTGGCGGAGATATAGTTTTCGGATACGCTGGTCGTGTCTTGGACATTCTGGATAAGGTGGGCGGAAGAACAGCAGATATAAATTCTTTAGAAAGCGAGCATCAACAAATACAAGAAGGCTTAAATAAAGCCTTTAAAATTAGAAATTATTTAGAAAATAAATACGGCAAAGAAACTCTTAAGAATATCGCCCAGAAAATAGAGAATAATGAGAAACTAACAGAGCAAGAAGAGGAGCTGAGAGATGAAGCGCTGGAATATGCAAGAGCGGAGCGGTTTATTGCTTGGGCTTCCGCTAGGAGGGAATTCTTAGAACGAAGATTAATGGATACAATAGCGAGAGAGGCTGCATTAGCGGTGGAACGACGGGAGCTAGCTGATGAGGATATTGCGGTGTTAAACGATTATTTAACATTATACAACGCTTTTGATAGATCACAGAAATCTGTAAATTATGACACCGCAATCGGAATTGCTCTGCTTACGAAATATGGGCCTCTCTACGCTGACCTCAAGAAAAATATAGATCCGAAGAAATTAGAAGCATGGGCAAATGAATTAGAAACAGCTGCAAGAGAAGGAAAACCCTTGGCTCCCATAATTGGCAAGATTGTTTATGAAATAAATGATATGGGCTACGCTCTCTATTTAGGAGCTGATGGATGGCGAATATGGAACAGAGAAGCGAGCGGTGTAATTCCCACGTCAGAAGAAATAGCTAAAGCTTTTGACGAAATTAAAAAATCAGCACAGGATTTAAATAAAGTTTCTCCAGAAGAATTCTTTGACACTCTTGATGAGGGATGGAACACTATTGAGA
>QMVQ01000205.1 GCA_003661185.1 Candidatus Alkanophagales archaeon
CCCCAGCAGTAGGGCTACTGGACCCAGTAGCTGGTGAATATATAGATCCAATAGGCTTTGGAGGAACATCCCACGAAGGTATATTCCCCGCTCCGTTACATTTTAGGTACTGGCCGGCTGTGCCGTTAGAAACTTTGCCGACGTTATAGCCAGACGCTGTCTGAGTGACTAGAGCTCCTACCTCATTATAGAAAATGCTATCTACTAGATTTACTTTTAACAATTCAGAAGAACTATACCAGATAGGTTTCTCGCCGGAACCTACCGCCACCAGAGTATCACCGTAAGCGCCAGCTGGGAATCTCTCGGGACCATAGTCACCCCGAACAATCATATCTCCCTTGGTAGTTAACAGGCTCCTCAGGATGTATCCGCCATTCTTTGTAATTCTTCCGGCCATCAACTTTACTCCTCGGTCCACATAACAGAAACAGATTCAGCGCCGCTACCAGGATTATAACCATAAATCGCAGCAGTTGTCTCGATCTCAATCGACTCACCAGGAGCAAGCTCTATCCCAGTAGATGCATCTGTAGATGCGTTTCCAATTCGAAAAGTCTGAGTGTTAATTGCTGGATTTGCAATTATTATGCACAAGCGATCCGCATCAGCTCCAACTATCATGGTAGTTACCCCTGCCAACAAGCTTACGTCAGATGAAGTATTTAATACTGTTGCTTTAGGTGAATCATGAATGTCAACCTGCAAATAGCCGTTACTGCCTACCTTTATCGGGAAGACATCACTTCCATCGTGTCCAAGAGCCACGGTTCCGATTGGAGAAGGATCAGAATCTCCAGAAGTATACTGAGTTCCCGTATATTGCCCTTCAACCACCTCAACCTGAAGTCGTCCTGAAGTATCTACAGACAAGGGGCGCTCAGCAGCTCCATCATACCCAAGAGCTACAGCCTGAAGACGACCCGAGGAATCTACATATACAGGATAGACATTGCTTCCATCATGGCCAAGAGCTACAGTACCAAAAGGAGAGGCAACTGCCGCTCCATCTTCATACTGGACTCCATCATAGCCACCTTCAACCACCTCAACCTGAAGGCGTCCATCTGTATCCACAGAGATTGTCTGGAGATTAGATCCGTCATCCCCTAAAATCAGATGCCCATAAGCCCCGAAGTTAGAATCTCCGTCCTGATATTCATGTCCAGAGCTTCCACCTCCGGTACTGGTAACCTTGAGATATCCATCCGCATCTATCTGAAGGGGAAAGGTAACATTGCCAGGCTTTTCACCCAGGCAAACGCTACCCTCTAAGCTGGCACTGCTCTCGCCCTCAGTATAGCGTTCCCTCTGAACATGGATAGGAATACCAGAGTCTGTTCTTTTACCTTGAAATTGCGCCAAGGTCTTATGCCTCCTCCTCGTCTGTCACACTTGAACTGTCGTATATCAGGCCTAACCGACTAATCTCAGCCAAACACTCCGCCTTAGTACCGCAGAAGAGATGATTGATCGTATAAGTATATCCTTCAGATTCGGTCAGGCTTTTTATTATGCCATCCCAGTGCACCAGCCGCCAGCATTTCTTATTGGATGGACTTACGTTACAATTAAACTTGAGCTCATTCTTTGTCGCGCTATAGGTACTAGGATCGCGCTTGTAAACCTCAATCTTATCAAGGTTCTTTGGATTCTTAATGACGACCTCTCTCGTCTCAAAGGGTTTTGCTGAAACACTGGCTCTCATAGATTTCATTCTTTTTTCTTTCTCTTTTTTTCTCAATCTGTTACTACTGTCCAACCGCGAGCTACCAGATTATCTTTGCAGGCTATGCCCGTCGCGCTCGGAGCTGTGTTATCATAAATCTTTAGCTCTCCGTTTTCTATATCATGACTAGCTACATCACACAAAACCCTATCTACCGCAGCTTGATCTAAAGAATTTGTATAACACCATAAAAAAGATAATGATGTTAACGTACTTACATCAAGAGATGTTAAAAGATTTTGCTTGCAGATTAACTTGGTTATTGATGTTGACCCACCTACATCAAGATGAGAAATACTATAGCTAGAACCACAATGAATATCCTCTAACGTCTTAAACCCGCGAGCTTCAAAAGAGGAAAAATGGTTCCAGTAACTTTTAAAAACTTCTAAGTTAGGGCACGACTCAGGACGCAATACAATTTTTCCCGTTAACCAAATATTTCGATTAGTAGCAAGCCAAAATTCTGTACCAGTTCCTCGTACAGTTCCTTCTATAGGTACTTCGCTTTCAGTTAAATATACCGAAGACCATGTTCCCGTTGTTGGCTCTGATATAATTTTTCGGCTGCCAGCATCTGTCAGACAATCATCAACCCCATCAAAATAATACCCCTGGCCATCAAAATAAGCTCCACTAGGAATTAGATCGACACCATGACCAGACATATCATGAAGCTTGCTGCGCTGGCCATACCACCACAACGGCCAGTAGCTATGACCACCCTTCAAAAACTTGCTACCAAAAGGTTTAGGAGCACAAATCGACATCTTTGGATACCTCGACGACTTTATATGCCAAGCTTATAGAGAACGAGATTGACAGTTTCGGTCCCCGTTGAATTCGCCTTAATCTTCAAGAGGGTCCCCGGGACGACGATCCGGTCCAGATACAGTGCCGTTGTAGCATTCTCATCTACTGCGCCAGAATTCCACCGCTCCTGGCCGTCAGTAGTGTAATCCTCGTCAAAGAGGGCGAGGTAAATATCCGTGCTGTCTGCCAGGGCAGGAACCACAGCAAGAATCTCACTCAAAAAAGTATGATGCGTAAACTCCTTAACAGTTACCCATGCTGTGCCGTTCAAATCAACCGAGACCTTCTCACGGCTATTTGCACAAGTCACTGGGACGCTGATGTTTGTCTTTCTTCCACCGATTATTGCCATATCCTTACACTCCTGTAAAAATGTCTTCTTCTTCGTTTCCTTGGTCTGTCACACATGAGTTGTCGCCTGAGGTTAAGATCAAATCCTCTTGCTGCTCAAGGCGGCGCTCTGCTTCTTTCATGCGGTCACTCAGATCGTCTGATACTTCAATGCGCGTCAAGAAATCACCTTCGCTCTTAGCTAAGTCGGAGACTGCACGAAGCCTGTCTGTCATGGATTGACCTTCGTCTAAAGCGACTTTGGTCCAGAATTCTTGCCGCTCCATGCGGTTCATAATATGACCTCGTACGCGTCTTTCTTCCTTAGTTTTAATTAACTTTACAATTTCGGGGTTTTTTAAGTTCCGATGAGC